>NZ_AJLG01000009.1 GCF_000258495.1 Pedobacter agri PB92 | reverse complement strand
AAACGCTCAAATGCTGACTGACCTACTGCTTTATTATACTGACCTAAGAAACCAAACTGTGCCTGTGCTTTAATTACAAAGTTACCTGCTACACGTTGGTACCACTGTGAATCAAATTTCCATTTATGATATTCTGTAAAACGATATTTCTCCTTATCAGGTGCTGTTGCATAGTTCGTTTTATTGAATAATGAATAAGGTGGCGTGGCCTGAACAGTGAAACGAATGAATGAACCTGATTTAGGGAAAATAGGCGAATCCCTTGAATCGCGGCTAATCTCCTGAGATAAGTTTAAGTTGTACGATGTACCCGTATTAAATAAATAACCTTGATAATTATTTAGAATGTATTGTTGTAAGTTAACAGCATGGCTCAACTGGAAATAGTTATCTGGCCAGTTTAACCTTCTACCTAAACTTACGGTAACACCATTCAAACGAATTTTCATTAAATCTGAATCGTTTGTTGCTGCATTTGATTGCAATGAAGTAAAAGCACTTACACCAAAACTTACTGGTTTCTCGCCACCAAACCATGGTTGAGAGAAAGAGAAACTGTATGATTGATAATATTTACCGTTCGTTTGTCCACGTAAACTTAATTTTTGTCCATCACCTTTTGGAAGTGGTTTGTAGGCTTTTAAGTTAAATAAGTTTTTTAACGAGAAGTTATTAAACGTTAAGCCCAAAGTACCGATAATACGGCCACCACCAAAACCACCTGATAACTCAATCTGATCTGAAGGTTTTTCTTCAACCGCATATTCGATATCAACCGTACCATCTGCCGGATTAGGACGAGGTGTAGGAACGGTTTTAGATTCGTCAAAGTTACCTAACTGACCAATCTCACGAATGGTACGGATTAAATCACTTTTATTGAATTTTTGTCCTGGTTTTGTACGAATCTCACGTAAAACCACTTTATCATTGGTAATGGTATTTCCTTTTAATGTAATCCTGTTATTGGTGTATTGCGGGCCTTCATACATACGCATTTCTACATCAACTGTATCACCATATATTTTGGTTTGAACCGGATCGATATTAAAAGTTAAATAACCATTATCCGTATACATACTGTTGATGTCTCCACCATTTTCACCACCACCATTTAGCTTTTTATTTAGCTTTTCTTCACTAAATACATCGCCTTTCTCAATAGTCAATACCTTATTTAAAATACTGTCAGGGTAAATCGCATTACCTGCCCAGGTAATATTTCCGAAGTAATATTTCTTTCCTTCGTAAAGATCCATTCTGATATTAACTCTTTTTTTATTGTGTTGATAGATGGTATCTTTCAAAAGCTCAGCATCACGGTAACCCTTCTCATGCATTTTAGCTACCATTTTCACTTTATTCTCTTCATACTTTTCTTTAGAGAACTTTCCTGAACCCCAAAAGCGCCACCACGCAAACTGTTTTGGATTTTTCAAATACTTTCTCAGTTTGGCCGCTTTGAAATCTTTATTGCCTGTAAAATCGATATGCTGAACTTTAACACGTCCGCCTTTATCAATATTTGCTTCCAAAACAACACTATTCTCTGCATTTGGATCTTTACGGGTACTATAATTAATCGTGGTAAAGAAATAACCTTTATCCAACATGTACTTCTTTACAATGGCAGAGGTGGTATTGTATAGGTTATCATTTACGATTTTACCGGTTTTATCATTTAACTTTTCCTGAATAGCTGTTTTTTGTGATTTACTGATTCCCTTTAAATCAATTGAGCTTAAGCGAGGGCGCTCTATCACTTCAATTTCGAAATACACTGAATCCTGAACAAATTTTTCGATATTAATCTTAACATCATCAAACAATCCTTGTGCCCAAAGCGTTTTAATGGCATCAGAAGTAGCTTCACCAGGAAGAACAACTTTATCGCCTTTGGTTAATTTAGATAGGGTGATTAAAACATCTTTATCAAGATACTGGGTTCCGGTTACGGTTGTGCCACCAATGATATATTCTTTCGGACTAAAATAATCGAGATCTAAGCCTCCAACTTTTAAAGATGGGGTTGCTGGTGCCTTACCTGTAGGACGTATTTGAGCGAAGGCCGGAGCAGCTAAAACGAGTAGGATTAAAACTTGAAATATTCTTTTCATTAAAATAATTTGTTCAGTAATGGCCACGAAGGTAACAATGTTTTTTAAGCAAATTTTTGGTTTGCCATGTTTCCCTTTTGATGGTTACATTTATCGTATAAAAGTGGTGCTAAGTTAGTTTAAACGCTTGTTAAAAAGTGTTAAAAGAAAAATTAGTTCAATTGTTCACTAATTTTACCAAACCGGCGTTCGCGTTTTTGATAATCAACAATAGCCTCAAAAAGATCTTCTCTTCTGAAATCCGGCCATAATACATCAGTGAAATAAAACTCCGTATAAGCCATTTGCCAAAGCAAATAATTGCTGATTCGGTGTTCTCCACTGGTTCTGATCATTAATTCAGGGTCTGGAATATTTACAGTAGTAAGTTTGGATGAAAAAAGATCTTCATCAATATCATCTAACGTAATGGAATTGTCTTTTACTGCTGCCGCGATTTTTTTTGCTGCCTCCAAAATTTCCCATTTGGCACTGTAGCTTAAAGCTAAGGTTAGGGTACATTTCTCATTGTGAGCAGTTTTTGCCATAGCCTCTTTCAAGTCATCAATACATTCTTGTGGTAAAGATGCTATGTTACCAATCGCGTTTAGCTTAACATTATTTTTGTTCAGGGTTTCGGTTTCCCGGTTAATGGTCGAGATCAAAATCTGCATCAACGCATCTACTTCTTCTTTAGGCCTGTTCCAGTTTTCTGTTGAAAACGCATACAGTGTGAGGTATTCAATACCCACCTCTACGCAACCTTCTACAATATCTTTCACTGAAAGTACACCCTGTTCATGCCCGAAAACACGTACTTTGCCCTGGCCTTTTGCCCATCTTCCGTTACCATCCATGATCACGGCAATGTGCTTTGGCAGGCGGCTATAGTCTATTTGTTCTTTAAAATCCATTAATTATGTCAAAATCAGCTTAAAACGAGTAGCATTTTGAGGATACAAAGGTAAAAGATATGCCAACACTAACAAATAGATAAGTGTCCCTTTTTCTAAAATCTCCTCTTTGTGTACCAGGTACACCAATCTGACCGATAGATGGATCGGATAAATTTATGGAAGGATTGCCAACAACTACGTGTCTTTCCAGGCCAGGATATCGTCCACTCACATCGTCGATATAATCAGTTAGCGGTGTTCGGTAGCCTAATTCGGTAAATACACTCCAGGTATCTTTATAATTGTAGCGCAAACCGACGCCGTATGGAATAGTTAAAACAGCATTTTTATATCCCTCCTCTTGCCCCTCAGTAGCTAACCGATCGAGCCGATAGGTTTCTCCATCGTATTTAAACTTAGGTTTAAATGCTACAAATCCTGCCCCTGTAAAAAGGTAGGGCGTAAACTGACGCGTACCACCACCAAGCTTAAAATTAAAAAAATTGAAATCAACCAGGGCACTTATTTCATTTAGAGAAGTATTAAAACTTAAATTGCGATCTCTGAACTGGGCATTGTTTGATTCAGAATCTTTGGCCTGAATTTGGCCATAAGTATAGTTTAAACGAACACCTAAATATTGATTAAAATTTCTTTTAGCATACAAACCACCCGATAATCCACTAATTTGCAAAGGGTTGTTTTGATTTAAATCGCCCATATAGCCTGCTCCTCCACCCATAAGGCCGATTTCCCAATTACCTTCCTGAGCATGAACAACCTGCTCGGAAATCGTAAAAAAAGAGATGATTAACAGGAATTTGTTTAGCGTCATACTTAGTAGTTACGGGTATCAATTCCCCATAATAATTTATTCCTTAACGTGTTTAAATAAGTTTCATTGTTAAGTCGAATAAGATTTATACGAAAGTCGGCTTTTTTTATTGATATTTTAACTGATCTTTCTACCGTAACGGTTCTGCTATCGCATGATACCAGAAACTTTGATTCCCTGGCTTCAACTTCGAACGATAATTTATTATCATCCGGCACTACTACCGGACGTACATTTAGATTATGCGGTGCAATTGGGGTAACTACAAAATTTTCAGAATCCGGATAAATAATCGGACCGCCGCAGCTTAATGAGTAAGCAGTTGAACCGGTTGGCGTAGCGATAATCAAACCATCTGCCCAGTACGAATTGATAAATTCATCATTCATTGAAGCATGAATAATCATCATTGCCGAATTATCACGTCTGTGAATGGTAATGTCGTTTAATGCGAAATTTTCTTCGCCAAACAAACCATTATCCGATTCTAGCACTAAAAGCGATCTCGTATCTAAAGTATATTCTTCATTAATCAGCGCATTTAGTGCCGATTCTATTTCATTTTTATTGATACTAGCCAAAAAACCTAATCGGCCAAAATTAATTCCAATAACCGGAATATTGGAATTGCGGATTAATGAAAGTGTATCCAGTAATGTTCCATCACCCCCTAAACTTAATAAAACATCCGCATTTTCTTTCAGTTCTTTATGGTTGTGAAAAATAATGGTATTGGAAGGCAGTTTTATTTTACCGTGAAGAGATGTTTTAAATTTCGAATATAAAACGGGCTGAATCTGGTGTGCTGCCAAATGATCAAAAACCTCCTGTACGTAAGGCAAAACCGTATCGTTAAAATCTCTTCCGTAAATTGCAATCCTCATAAAGTAGCCTTATACATTTAAATAGTTCATGAAGGAATCATATCGTTCTTGAGAACCATCATCAATTTGGGTATTGTTATAAACTTCTTTCACCAGATAATCATATCGTTCAAAAGAAGCAACAAGTGAAGTAATTTCTGTTTTATTTACTTTCAACGTTACCTCCATCCGGGTAGAATCGTTAAAAGAATTAACATAGGAAGATAAAATCTGAGCATTATCTGCTTCTACGATTTGTGAAATATGCGCCAGAGAATTATCGCGGTTGCTAATTTCCAGCACAATAATACCTCCTGGCTCATTTACCGCGTACTGCGCTGCAACGGCATCTACCATGTTGTTTATCGATACTAAACCAACATAGTTTTTCTGCTGATCGAGCACCGGTACAGCGGTAAGCTTAAGCTGACTCATTAAACGAATTACATCATAAGTATGTGCATCGCTTAAGGTAAAGGCATTTAGCATATTTACCGCAGGATCGGATAAGAGGATATCGTGATTATGAATGCTTTGCAAATCATCTTCCGACACAAGACCCAAAAAAGCAACCTCGTTTACAACAGGCAAATGCTTAAGTTTAAATTCGTTCATACGATCTAAAGCATTTTGCACAGTATCATCGGTTCTCAATGATGGGATAGCATTCGATATGATTTCTGCAGCAAACATTATTTTAGTAAAATTCTATCTAAAAACTTCTCCAGGTAAGCGTTAAATATCTCCGGATGCTCCATCATTGGCGCATGACCACATTGATCAACCCAGTTCAACTCAGAATTAGGCAACAGCTGATGAAATTCCTCTGCCACTTCCGGTGGTGTAACCTTATCGTTTTTACCCCAGATTAATGAAACCGGGATAGTAATTTTTGATAGTTCTTTTGCCATATTATGGCGAATGGCAGACTTAGCCATGGTTAAAATCCTGATGACACGCGATCGGTCATTTACTGTTTTAAACACATCATCCACAAGCGCTTTAGTTGCCGTTGCCGGATCGTAAAATGTAAATTCTACTTTTTCTTTGATGTAATCATAACTCTCTCTGCGAGGAAATGAGCCTCCGAAAGCATTTTCGTATAAACCAGAACTACCTGTCAACACCAAAGCCTTCACGAATTCCTGATGGGCAACGGTAAAAACCAAACCAACATGACCGCCCAAAGAATTACCAACCAAAACAACCTGATTTAATTTTTTAAACTTTAAAAAACGATGTAAATATCTGGATAAAGCTTTAACACCTAAAGTTAAAATTGGCAATTCGTAAATAGGTAAAATTGGGATAACAACATGATAACGATCTTTAAACTGTTCAATAACAAGCTCCCAGTTGCTTAATTCGCCCATTAGGCCGTGTAGCAATACCAGCGTCTGGCCTTTTCCAGCTTCGATGTATTTAAATCCGTCTTCTTCTATTATCTCGTAAGTCATATATATTCTAGATGGTATTGTGCACTAAGTTAGTAGAGTAAAATTAAATTTTCGCATTTCTATGCCATTTTTCTGAAATAAAACTGAAAACGGTATAAAAACCCTATTTAAATTATCTAAACGCAACATCGTGTATGAAGAAATTTATTTTAAGGTTCGATTTCCCTGTTAATTTTCAGCTTTCAACTCCATTAAGCAAGCTTTTCTTTTACAATCTCAGCAATTAATTTACCATCAGCTTTGCCTGCCAATTCCTTGTTGGCCAGGCCCATTACCTTACCCATATCTTTAACCGATGTAGCGCCAGATTGTTTGATTACCTGCTCAATAATCAATTCAACTTCAGCCCTATCTAACTGCTTAGGCAAAAACTGATTAATCACCGCAATTTCCTCTTCCTCTACCTGAAATAAATCTTCACGGTTTTGAGATTTATAAATATCTGCAGACTCGCGACGTTGTTTGATTAACTTCTGTAGGATTTTCAACTCAGTTTCTTCAGTGATTTCTTCTGAGGAACCTTTCTCGGTTTTAGCCAAAAGCAGCGCAGCTTTAATGGCTCTTAATCCTCTTAATTGTGCGTTATCTTTAGCCAACATGGCTTTCTTTATTTCCTGATCTATTTGTATCATTGGTTTTTCGTTTTTTGGATGTTTTGTCTTTTAGCTTTTAGTGATAGGTAAATGCCCACGCCACTATAAAAGCCAAACAACTATTTCCTATCTATAATCGTAGCTGTTGCCTGTACGGTTGGCATAATTAACATATCATTAATGTTTACGTGCTTTGGGCGGCTAACCACATACCAGATGGCATCAGCAATATCATCTGCAATTAATGGCTCCAGGTTTTCGTAAACCTTTTTTGCCCGCTCTTCATCACCTTTAAAACGCACAACAGAAAATTCCGTTTCTACCATTCCGGGATTAATTTCAGTAACTTTAATACCGTGAGGCAGAAGATCGATTCGCATGCCTTTACTCAGTGCATCAACCGCGTGTTTGCTTGCACAGTATACATTTCCGTTAGGATAAACCTCTTTACCTGCAATCGAGCCAATATTCACAATGTGACCCGATTTGTTTGGAATCATCCAGTTGGAAACAATTTTAGTTACATAAAGCAGCCCCTTTACATTGGTATCGATCATCGTATCCCAATCATCAGTGTTTCCTTTATCAATTGGATCCAATCCCTGGCTTAAACCCGCATTGTTTACCAAAACATCAATCTTTTTCCATTCTGCTGGTAAAACTTCCAGCGCAGCTGATAATTTTTCTTTATCACGAACATCAGTCAAAACCTGTTTAATTTCAACTGCATATTTATCTGCTAAGTGGTGCGACAATTTTGCAAGTCTGTCTTCGCGACGGGCAAGAAGAATGAGATGATAACCTTGTTGAGCAAAAGTATGTGCGCAAGCCTCGCCAATACCAGAAGTTGCGCCTGTAATTAATGCAATTTTAGCCATATATGAATAATTTAGCTTCAGTAAACCAAATAAGCTATAACAGCCTTTGATTTAGATAGGCAAGCAAAGGTAAGTTTTTTTGAATTGTACGGCTATTGAAAAATTAAACTGAACGTTAATTGACGTAATTTTAACTTATCAATCGGATTTGCATAAACGGTATTATCATGCTGAAGGAGGTCATTGGTAGAATACGCCAGCTTGATTTCAGGCGACATTTTAAAATATTCGAAAAATAAGTCAAATCCGATTCCGGTTTCGTAAGAAAGGTAATTCCGTCTGTTCTTTAAAAATTTATTTATCGGCGTTTCCCCTTCATCAAAGAATTTTTTCTTTGAAGCAATATCAATAGAATATTTTGCTCCACCTAACCAATAAGCCCGAAAATTATTCATTCTATTAGACTTAACTTTTAACCCTAAAGGGAATTCGAACATGGTGGCCTGAACCTTTTTGTCGATAACGCTTTGAAAATTTTTCACTTGACCGTTCCCCACCGTGATCGACTCCATCGGTAAATATTCATAAGTGACCACCCGATCACTAAAAATTAATGAAGGTGTAGCCCTGATATCAAAATTTTCAGCTATCCTCCTGTTCATCACGAAACCTAAACCAAAACCCTGCGAAGGTTTACTGGAAATGGAATTTAATGCACTGGTGACCGGCAAACCGGAATTCGAATCGTAAGAAACTTCTAACGAGTTTGGAACCTCATAAAAAGGTGAGCGCCAGTTATCTTTTTTAAGAATTTTATATTCTGCAGAGATATATTGAAAATTAAACCCGAAGCTCCAATCTTCATCATCTATCCCTCCTCCCCAGTTTTGGGCAAAAGTTAATGTTGACAAAGTACACAACGAAAGAATCAGGCTTATTTTTTTTATCATTTAGTACCGACGTATATTGAACTTATTCCAAACGTTAAAATTCTTTGTTTGGTACTTTTGAAACCAACTTTATCCATCAACCCCGTAAAATCCTTTCCATCAGGAAAAGCGGCAACCGATTCTGGTAAATAAGTGTAGGCCCGGGCATCTTTAGAAAAAAGTTTCCCGAAGAATGGGGTTACATATAAAAAGTAAAAGTTGTAAAGCTGTTTAACAGGAAAAACCCTTGGCTTCGAAAACTCCAGAATAACCATTTTGCCGCCAGGTTTCAATACGCGGTACATATCGACCAAACCTTTTTCAAGATTTTCGAAGTTACGAACACCGTAGGCACAGGTTATTGCATCAAAAGAATTGGTTTCAAAATGTAAGCCTTCTGAATCGCCTACCTGAGCGGTAAAAACTTCATTTAAACTACGTTCGTTAATTTTTTTCTTAGCTACTTCGAGCATTCCTTCAGAGATATCAACGCCGATTACTTTCTCCGGATGAAGTTTTTTAATTGCTTCGAAAGCAAAATCGCCGGTTCCGGTAGCCACATCAAGCAAATTCCTGGGTTGAATAGAAACAAGTTCTTTGATCGCCATTTTACGCCATAAAACATCTATCCCAAGAGAAAGAAAATGGTTTAGGAAATCGTAAGTACCTGAAATGTTATTAAACATCGTTGCAACCTGTTCTTTTTTGGTTGCGTCTTCTACTTGATATGGAGTGATATTCTGATTCATGATATGTGGCAAAGATAGGGAAAAAGTCGTGAGTCTTTCGCCTGGAGTCCGAAGTCAGCAGCATCAAAACGTGTTCGACAATTTAAACTTTACATTTCCACGAGAATATGCAATTTAGACGACCGACTTCCTTCTTCGCACTTCCGACTCAAAACCCTACCTTTGCAATATGGTTATCAAAACGGCAACATTTGTTTGCAGCAACACCCAGATTTCGGCATTACCGCCCCCAACTATGCCAGAGTATGCTTTTATTGGCCGCTCTAACGTTGGAAAATCTTCATTAATTAACATGTTGGTTAATCAGCATGGATTAGCAAAAACTTCTCAACGCCCTGGCAAAACACAATTGATTAATCATTTTTTAGTAAATGAAAAATGGTATATCGTCGATTTACCTGGTTATGGTTACGCCAAAGTTTCTAAAACAAGCAGAGAGAAATGGGAAAAGTTTATTCGGGCTTACATTACCAAAAGAGAAAGTTTGCAATGTGTTTTTGTGCTAATTGACAGCAGATTAGATCCGCAGCAGATAGATATTGAGTTTTGTTACTGGCTTGGAGAGAAACAAATTCCTTTTTCGCTGATTTTTACAAAAGCTGATAAACAAGGGATGACAACTACACAAAAAAACGTAGCCGCTTTTAAGAAAAAACTAGGTGAATTTTTTGAGGAAATTCCGGCTACATTTATTACATCAGCAGAAAAAGGAAATGGGAAAGATGATGTTTTAAATTTTATCACTGAAGTAAACCAAGATTTCGTTGTCCCAACAGATTATAAGAAATTTTAAATGTTTATTGGTTTTTTGGTCATTAGTTCATTGATCAATGCGTTATAGTTTGATAATACATGACTATTAGATCATTGCCTAAACTTGAAAGTGTATGATTTAGCTGCTAATAAAAATTAAATTTTAAGCATGATTTTTTGCCCTTGCAGCTATCATCCATGACCAATTAAACCATTAACCTAACTAACACAATTAACCAGTTAACCGATTTGTATAGTTAACCCTTTCTCATCAATGAAAAAATACTTTTCACTCGTATTATTCGCTCACTCAGTTTTTGCTTTGCCGTTTGCCATGATCGGATTTTTCCTGGGTGTAACCACTACTGAAAATCCCTTCTCCTGGTATAAGTTAATTTTGGTTCTACTATGTATGGTTTTCGCAAGAAATTCTGCCATGGCGTTTAACCGCTACCTTGATCGAAATATTGATGCAAAAAATCCACGTACAAAAATGCGTGATATTCCGGCTGGAAAAGTTTCGGCTAAAGAGGCATTGATATTTGTAATTGTTAACTGTGTACTTTTTTCTGTTGCCACCTATTTCATTAATCCGCTTTGTTTTTATTTATCGCCAGTAGCATTATTTGTTGTATTATTTTATAGCTATACCAAAAGATTTACGGCACTTTGCCACCTGGTTTTAGGTTTAGGATTATCACTAGCCCCTATTGGTGCCTACATTGCAGTCACCGGTCATTTTGCTTTGGTTCCGGTATTATATTCTTTAACCGTATTATTTTGGGTGAGTGGATTTGATATTATTTATGCCCTGCAAGATGAAGATTTCGACCGTGAGGAAAATTTACATTCTATCCCATCAACTCTTGGCATTAAAAATGCACTTCATGTGTCGGTTTTGCTCCATATTTTATCGGCAGCCTGCGTTATTTTACCAGTATTTTTCACCGAGTTTAGCTGGGTTTATTATGTCGGAATTGTATTTTTCTGCTCGATGCTGGTATATCAACACCTGCTTGTAAAACCAAACGATATTAGTAAAGTTAACAGAGCCTTTCAAACCTTAAATGGCTATGCATCGGTAGTATTTGCCATTTGCTTTTTGATTGATGCTTATATTAGAACGAAATAAATAACAGCATATGAATTAGGTTTGAATGAATAAATTGTGAAAGAGCGGATATTGTACCGAACGGTTCATTCACAAAATAACTAAATATAGATTTTAGATATTTTTAGATTATTCCTTCAATCACTCATGCTCGCATGCAACAAATAAAGAAACCATGATTATAGAAAAAAAGACCAGAAAATATATCCCTCATAACCTAACCATCACATGGGAAAGCCTTGAGCCACTGTTTAGCGAATTGCAAAGCCGCGAAATTAACAATGTGGATGAATTGGAACAATGGCTGAAAGATCGTTCTGAACTGGAAGCTGCCCTGGAAGAAGATTTCGCCTGGAGATATATCAAAATGAGCTGCGACACGGCGAATGAAGAATTGGTTAAAAACTTCCAGTATTTTGCTGAAGAAATTGAGCCAAAAATTTCCCCGCTATCAAACGAGCTGAATAAAAAATTCGTCGAAAGTCCATTTATGGATGATCTGGATAAAGAAAAGTTTTTCGTTTACAGCAGAGCGATTAAAAAGGCTTTGGAAATTTACCGTGAGGAAAATATTGAGCTATTTACACAATTGCAGGTGAAACAGCAAAAATACCAAAGTATCACTGGTGCCATGAGTGTGGAAATCAACGGACAGGAATATACACTTGAACAGGCATCAATATTTATTAAAGATTTAAATCGCGAAGTTCGAGAAAATGCCTGGAGAACTATTCAACAGCGTCGTTTGATTGATAAGGATGACTTAAACATTTTGTTTGATGAACTGATTAAATTACGGAATCAGGTAGCGCTAAATGCCGGTTTTGAAAACTACCGTGATTATATGTTCCAGGCTTTGGGTCGCTTTGATTATACGCCTCAGGATTGCTATGATTTTGCTAATGCCATCGAAAAGGAAATTGTTCCCATTTTAAAAGAACAAGCTGAAAAACGCCGTGAGGCTTTGGGTTTAGAAACTCTAAAGCCTTGGGATTTGGAAGTGAGTGTAAGCGGTAAACCAGCTTTAAAACCTTTCAATAATGGCGAAGAATTAATTGATAAAAGTATTGCTTGTTTTAATGCGATTGATGAAAAACTTGGGCTAAAGTTAGCTACAATGAAGGCGAATAATCTTTTCGACGTAGAAAGCCGGAAAGGAAAAGCGCCGGGTGGATATAATTATCCATTGGCAGAAACCGGAGCACCTTTCATATTTATGAATTCAGCCAATTCTCTTCGCGATTTAACAACCATGGTTCACGAAGGTGGTCATGCGATTCATACTTTTCTTACCGCCAATTTAGAATTAAATGATTTTAAGCATTGCCCGTCAGAGGTAGCTGAACTGGCTTCAATGAGTATGGAATTGATCTCAATGGATAATTGGGATGTCTATTTCGATAATGAAGAGGATTTAATTCGTGCAAAGAAAGAACAACTGGCCGATGTTTTAAAGACGTTACCTTGGGTTGCCGTAATCGATCAGTTTCAACATTGGATTTATACCAATCCGGACCATACCGCAGCAGACCGAGAAGAAACTTTTAAACAGATTTACAACCGTTTTGGAGCAGGCTTTGCCGACTGGACCGGATTGGAACAACAATTTGGCAATGTATGGCAAAAACAACTTCACTTATTTGAAGTGCCATTTTATTATATTGAATACGCCATCGCACAATTAGGTGCTATCGCGGTTTGGAAAAATTATAAAGAAAATCCTTCAAAGGCATTAGATCAATATTTAGCAGCACTATCATTAGGTTACACCAAACCAATGAATGAAATTTACGAAACGGCAGGAATCAAATTTGATTTTAGTGCAGATTACGTGAAAGAACTGGCCGAATTTGTAAAAGCAGAACTAGAGAAATTGAACTAACGGCCAATCGGGCTGCCTGACAATAACTTTTTAATCTAAGTCGTAGTTTACCAACTACGGCTTTTTTGTTGCCATTAACTTGCTACAATAAATATTCTCAGCAAAATCTGATTATGTTTAAAACCGATGCGACATAGCTAACTGAAAATCAGCAAAAATAGTTTTTGGCTAAGCTAATTTTTGATCAGATTAATATCGCCAATAAGTTCTTTAAATACTTTTTATGCAAAATTTTAGGATTCCAAAACGATAAAATTACGATCGTAACATTAACAGCTGAAACGCTTTATTTATTTAAAAAATATACTAACTTTGAAGTTAAGCTTAGTAA
Source organism: Pedobacter agri PB92 (assembly GCF_000258495.1). Taxonomy (GTDB): domain Bacteria; phylum Bacteroidota; class Bacteroidia; order Sphingobacteriales; family Sphingobacteriaceae; genus Pedobacter; species Pedobacter agri. The sequence continues at coordinate 36,815 of NZ_AJLG01000009.1, read as the reverse complement.
TTGTACTTTGTACACTAAGCAGGTTAAAAAAATCAACAAAAATCAAATAAAATGAGCATAATTGTTAATGTCCATGCGAGACAAATCCTCGACTCGAGAGGAAATCCAACAATAGAAGTAGAAGTAGTAACCGAAGCAGGCGCTTTTGGTCGTGCAGCTGTACCAAGCGGTGCATCTACTGGTCAATATGAAGCCGTTGAACTGCGTGATGGTGATAAATCTACATATTTAGGTAAAGGCGTTTTAAAAGCGGTTGAAAATGTAAATACTAAAATTGCTACGGCATTAAGAGGTATCGATGTTTTTGAACAAAACGCAATTGATAAATTAATGTTGGAACTTGATGGTACTGAAAACAAAGGTAACTTAGGTGCTAATGCAATTTTAGGTGTTTCTTTAGCCGTTGCTAAAGCTGCTGCTGATGAAATCGGCCAGCCTTTATACCGTTATATTGGTGGTGTTAACGCGAATACTTTGCCAATTCCAATGATGAACATCATCAATGGTGGTTCTCACTCTGATGCGCCTATCGCATTCCAGGAGTTTATGATTATGCCAGTTGGTGCACCGTCTTTCTCTGAGGCTTTACGTTGGGGAACTGAAGTTTTCCATAGCTTAAAGAAAATTCTTCATGATAGAGGTTTATCTACTGCTGTGGGTGATGAAGGTGGCTTCGCTCCTACTTTTGATGGTACTGAAGATGCAATTGAAACAGTTTTAAAAGCAATTGAAACGGCTGGTTATAAACCAGGTTCTCAAATCTGTTTAGCTTTAGATTGTGCTTCATCTGAGTTTTACAAAGATGGTAAATACGATTATACTAAATTTGAAGGTGCTACTGGTGTAATTCGTTCTAGTGAAGAGCAAGCACAATATTTAGCTGACCTTTCTGCAAAATATCCAATTATTTCTATCGAAGATGGTATGGATGAAAACGACTGGACAGGCTGGAAAAGCTTAACTGATAAAGTTGGCGACCGTGTTCAATTGGTAGGTGATGATTTATTTGTAACTAACGTTACGCGTTTACAACGTGGTATCGATGAAGCTACTGCAAACTCAATCCTGGTAAAAGTAAACCAAATCGGTTCTTTAACTGAAACCATTAACGCGGTTACTTTAGCGCAAAATAGTGGCTATACTTCGGTAATGAGTCACCGTTCTGGCGAAACTGAAGATGTTACGATTGCAGATTTAGCAGTTGCATTAAACTGTGGTCAAATCAAAACTGGTTCAGCTTCACGTTCTGACAGGATTGCAAAATACAATCAATTATTACGTATTGAGGAAGAATTAGGCGAGAATGCTCGTTTCATCGGTTCTAAATTCAAATACGACGAAAAAATAATTTTCGATTTAATTTATAAAAAATGCCGCTTAAATAATTTAAGCGGCATTTTTTGTTTTATACTATTTCGTCGTTGCGAGGAACGAAGCAATCTTGTGAAGGTAAGATGAAGCTGTTGGTTAAAGAAAGGGATGATCAGACAAGTAAAATAAACACCCCAAATCATTATCTTCCTACTCCAATATGCTTCTCTGTATTGCCAATAATTTACTTTGATTTAATCTTTTGATTGGATATAGATTTGAATCTTTTGACCATTTAACTTCCATATCGTAGAAAGTACTGGCCGATGTGATCTTATCATTCAGGGCATCATCTATAAAAAGCTTCCAGCGGTTGTAATATAAAGATGATAATAAACCTCCCCATTCTTTGTGGGCATAATCTCTCAATGTCGTTTTTGGATTATTATCCGGACCCCAAAAAGTAATCTGCGCTTTTGCATTAAACAAGATATTCTTCGCATCCGGCAATCCTTTCCCTAATGCTACTGCTTGGTTTAACCATCTGTTTAAAGTGAAAAAATGATTATTGTTGAGCAAACTATCTTGCTGCAAAATCATGGTTAGAAAATGGTTACCTTTCTCTTTTATCGCATTTTTGTCTTTCGCCTGAATGGCATTAATCAATTCGTCGTAAGCTTGATCGCCTTTATCGGCCATTACTTGTCTTAAAAAATCCGTTTTATCCGTTTGGTAAGTTTCAGAATTTTTAAATTGTGTTTCAGCTTTGATAAACAGCGCAACAGCTTGTTTAAAAAGTTTAGTATCGTAATTGCGTTTACGTGTACCCCACGATGATACCGGATTAACTTTTAACGATGGTCTTGCACAATAAATACTTTCTGATGGGCCCTCCTGATAAACAATTTTACCTTTTTCATTTACCGGACTACTGTAAACCGTTTCTGTAAACACTTTCCAGGCATCAGCAACATCTTTGTTGTAGCTTCCGTATCTGTAAGTGGTATAATCTGTAATCCATTTATCAAGTGGTGGTTTTTCGTTTCGCCAGGCAATATCCAACATTAAATCGTATGCTACTGGATTATTATTTATTCCTTCGGGGATAATGCCTACGCCTTTTAGGTAATCTTTATACGGGCTTTGCTTAATTCTATAAACTTCATCTAAGAAACGTTGCAAACGACCATATAAGCCATTCTTTTCTCCAAAATTACTCACGTTAGACCAAATGAAATTTGTACCTCCATAACCTTTTCGCTGCTCCCAATTAGAAGTATTTTCACCGAAAAGTTCTATTATTAAAGTGTTTTCTTTTTTTAAACCAGCCAATAGTGCATCTGCCGGATTGTTTTGCCATCCCTGCAACACCCAGGTACTGTTTGGAAAGTTCTTCTGCATTACATCCTGAACGCTTTTCGCCACAGCAGTAATATCCACTCCGCCCTTTTTACCTCCTTCGTGAAAAGGTTCTCCACCGAAAAATTTGATATCACTTCCGTAAAGTTTTTTTAGTTCGCTATAATAAACATCAGCTACGGTATTAAACTTATCGTTCGTTGGAGCTAAAATAGCCGGACGAATAAACTCCGTGAACACCCAATTACCCTGGTCAATAATTTGTGCATCTTTTAGTGCGGCAACCTTTTTATTCAAATCATGTGGCACCATGCCATAAAAGCCTTGCAGAATCGGGTCAATTTCCAATTCTTTCATTCTGGAAAGCACCTTTTTCTGAATATTTGATTGCAGCTGCATCAATTGCAAACTGTTTGTTCCGCCCCATCCTTCTAAATTTCCCATCAACCACCAGGCTGTAAATGCCGGACCAGGAATAAATGCTTTTGCATCGGCATCTGTATAACCCAGTTTAATTAAAGTATTGTACCAAACGAGTTCAGTGCCCATTGGCGCCAGCATTATATTTACGCCGTTTAACGCCATCCAATCTAATTCTTTCTCCCAATCTTCCCATCTGTAAAAACTAAACGAATAATTAATGGTGCAATAATTTAAGGCATAACGGTATTTAAAAGGAGAGCTAATTTTTACCTTATCTTTAATGACCGGCAATTTTGATACCGGCGAAAGATTATTTCCCAAATGAGATAAACTTTTATTGCAATAGTATTTTAAGTACCAGCCCAATCCTTGTGCAGCAGCATTTGCATTTGTTGCAGCTATGAAAACTTCTTTCCCGTCAGAACTGAGTTCAAAAACATCTTTTTCACTGGAAAAAAGTTTAGATAGTTTTAGGGATTTTGCTAACCAAGGCACTCTTCGCTCTGCGATAGACTTAACCGAGTTGAAATCTTGAGCCTTAATAGTGGAAGAGCCAATGAGCAATAGGATTGCAAATAATAATCTTCTTTTATAAATAATCATGTGTATAGAAAAGTTGAACTGTAAAATACTTTTGAAGTAGTTTTAAGAAAGGAGCACAAAAAATAATGACGCTCCTTTCTATGTTAAGCGACTATTAGTACAAATTAACTTCCGACAAGGAAGCGAATTTCTCACCCAAATAATCATTTAACGAAACAATTTTTATATAATTAAAAGTTTTAGCACCATTAAATGAAAAGTATTGAACACCATTTAACGCCATTGTTCCGTTGTATACAGTAGTCCAATTGGTTCCATCATTACTGGTTTCAATTCTAAAATCTTTAATTTTGCCCGCACCTGCCTGCGTATCTTGCCGAGTATTAATAGACAAGCCATTAGCTGTCACCGCTGAAGCTCCCGTTTTTATTGTGATAAAATGCGGATGAGGCTGAGCATTATCCCACGAGGTATGCCAATAGGTATTTGCATTGCCATCCAAAACATTGGTTGCAACAAAACTTCCCTGAGCTGTAGAAAAGCCACTGATGGTCCAACCTGTTCTAGCCAGAAGTGTGCGGTCTCCAAAATCAATTACAGGAATATTATCAGCAAATTTATAAGCATAACTTGTACTCGTATTTGTGCCGTTTTCATGATGAAAAAAGATTTGCAAGGTATAATTACTATTGCCTTTTTTTATGAATTCTGATACCGGCATTTTTAAACTGAACGAATTATCGGCACCAGGCTTGGTGGTAAAGGTAATGGAAGCATAACCATCAGGGTCAGAACTTTCAATATTTCTAAACGTGATGTGGCTGGCTGGGTTGCTAGATGTATATTTTCCTGAAACGATAATTTCGCCGTTTAAGTACTTGGCATCGATTTCGGTAACTTTAGAAGTTACGGCACCATAAAATGTTTTCACTTCTTTGCTAAAAATCTGACAATTATTAAGTGTAGCCGCATCGAAGTAACTCAAAAACGTGGGCGATTTTCCATAAGTGTAATTACCAGACCCCATTAATGTCATCCCGAAAGCTGGATTTGCAGCTTGAGATGCGCTAGGTCCGTTATGCGGCAAGTTAATTCCGTGGCCTAACTCGTGCAACATACCGCCAATGTAAACAGTAGCCTTGTCTCCAACACTGCCTGGTTTTCCTAAGTTTTCATATTTTAACCCTGGAAAATCTACGGCATAACACCAACGCCCTACTCCATAATAAGGTATTGCATGTGTATCGGTTTCGCCTTCATCATACTTTTTATTTGATGCCGTTAGCACCAGGTAATGTTCACTTTTTAACTCTTGTGGGTTTTGTTGGAAATAGGCTTTAACCAAAGTTTCAATTGCAGGATAATTTGCATAGGCATCACTATTTAGAGGAGCTTTAATTAAGTGAATTTTTACACGTGTGTTTTCTGCATTTTTTAATAACCCAAAAGATTTTTCGCCAAAGCCCCAGCTTTTCATCCCATTTGATATAAACTTTTGGCCTTCAATTAAAATTTTGCTAATCCTCTCCTCATAATCAGCGTTAGCTATTGCATTGTTTGGCACAAAATATACCACATTTAAGTTATAGGCATAATCAGATTTGTAGACAATATTACCAGTAACGGGAGGCGAAACCGGAGGAATAATCGGATTATCGTCACCTGTGCCTTTTTTACAGGCGAAAGTGGTTAATATAATGATGATGACTATATAGAATAGGTTATAATTTCTTTTCATAACGATGAATTAAAAATTAGTAAATCTTTAAAAAAGGGCCGTTTCAATGATAAAAACGGCCCCAATGGCATGAATTTGTTTTGAATATTACCAACCTGGTGTTTGCGTGAAACCCGGATTTTTACCAACCAGTTTATCTATTTCAGATTGTGGAACAGGCATTAGGTAATGTTTCGAAGCATCGAACACTCTGTTTTGCGATTGAAAGTACGTAAAGGTCGTATCTGTAGCACCGGCAATCGTATAGTTGACGCCGAATACTGGCTTATTATCAACAATCTCTGCTATTTTCCAGCGTCTCACATCCCAAAAACGATGACCTTCAAACACCAATTCAATTCTTCTTTCATGTCTGATAACTTCTCTCATTTGCGCTTGCGATAAACCAGCTGGAATGTTAGGCATTCCTGCTCTGGTTCTGATGGCATTGATGGCATTGTACACATTCAAATCAGCACCAACAGCTTCATTTTGTGCTTCGGCATAATTCAGGTATAATTCTGCCAATCTGAATAATGAAAATGATTTGTTTGAACCACCAGCACCAGTTGACAATGTTAAACCTTCTGTCATATACTTCCTCCACCAGTAATTAGTTCCTGGTTCTGCTGCGTTATCTTTATCGTTACTGTAAATGTTGATGGTACGGTTTTTCCATCTTGCACCTGGATGTAAAATTGTGGCGTAAAACCTAGGGTCTCTATCCTTATAAGGGTGTTTTGGATCCCAACCAGAACCGGCAGCTTTAATTGGCACACCTGTTTTCATTTCATAATCATCAACCAAATCTTGTATCGGACCGCTATTAGTCCAGCCACTATAACCTAATGGTTGCATTACCTGGTCAATACCTGAACTGCCGGTACCAGTTCCCATATTTCTTCCCCATATAATTTCGTTATTGGCATAGCTTAGAAATACATCTGCATATTTAGGTAGCAAGGCATATCCGTTTGCTAAGGCCATATCTAATGCTTGTTTAGAAACTGTCGCTGCATTTTGCCATCTGCCCAACTCATTATTAGGATTTGATAACTTACTTGCGTAATACAAATTAAGTCTTGATTTAATAGCCATGCAAATTGTTTTGGTGGCTCTACCCCATAAACCATTGCTGCTATGTTTTTCTGGTAAAAGCGTCATGGCTTCATCCAGGTCTTTTGTTATTGTGGCAACAACTACAGGCAAATCACTTCGCTCTAAAAAAACACCATCACCATCAGTAGCCGGGGCCAATGGAGCGGTCATCAAAGGAATTTTACCCCATCCGCGATATAACATAAAATGATAATAGCCTCTTAACATTAAAGCCTCGCCTTTTAATCGGGTACGCCTTGATGGGTCGTTTGGATCTTCAGGTACTAAATCATAGTTAGCCAAAAAGGTATTGATGGAGCGTATTTTCTCGTAAGCGCTATTCCAATCTAAACTCAATGGAGAAAAGTTACTCGGATTCCAGGAGCCCGTGTTAAACAGGATGGCTCCGTTAGACCATCTTTGTTTCGATTCATCTGTCATGGCCGAGGTTACATAAGAAGTACCTGTACCATAATTCCATGAGCCTATATAGGTATAAAAGTTATTTACAAAAAGCTCCGTATTGGTGATGTTTCCAAAAACTTCCTTTTCACTGATGTAATCACTAGGTACCTGATCTAAGAAGCTTTTTTTGCAAGATGAAAATAGCACAGCAAATAGAACTGTAGTTACTATGCAGAATTTAATTTTTTTCATTTGATAAAGTATTAATGATTAAAATGACATCGATAAACCTAAATTGTAAATTTTCTGGGTTGGATAAATTGCTGTTCCATTCGCTACCTGCTCTGGGTCAAAATCATCATAAGGCAACTTATCCCAGGTAAATAGGTTTAAGCCGGAGAAGAAAACCCTTAAATTGTTGATTTTAATTCTGCTTAATAATGTTTTAGGCAGATTATAACCTAGTTCAATGTTTTTCAGTTTTAAATAATCAGATGAATAAATAAAGAAAGAGTTAATCTGACTGTTGTTCAGTCCACCTGCTAATGAGTAATGTACTAATGGATAGGTGGCAGTCGCCGCGGTTTCTGGTGTCCAGATATCTGCCAATCGGTTAGGTCCTAGATAAGGTACATAGGTTTTTCCACCTAACGTTCCCTAGAACAATACACTAAAATCAATGCCTTTGTATGATGCTCCAAGTGATACCCCAAAAACATTCGTAGGGAAATTTACGATTTGAAGTGCTACACGGTCATTTTCGTTAATGATACCATCATTATTCATATCTGTATAGCGGATATCTCCTGGTTTTACGGCTCCGGCGAATGTTTGCTTAGGCGCACCGTTTATTTCCGCCTGATTATTGAATAATCCGGTTGCGACATAACCCAACTGGTAACCAACAGGTAAATTGGTTAACGATTGATATGGATAGGCAAGATTTGGTTCATCTCTTTCAACAATTTTATTTTTGTTATAAGTCCAGTTAACATATCCGAACAAATTAAGCTTATCGATATTGGTATTGAAATTTAACGAACCTTCAAAACCTTTGTTAATTACCCTACCTACATTTACGCGTGGAGGATTATTAATTCCTAGATAAGATGGTATGGTTAAAGGAACCGACAATATATTTGTCCTGTCATCTCTAAAAACATCAAACTCAAATTTTAAATGACTATCAAAAAAACCCGATTCTAAACCAAAGTTGATTTTTTGAGCACGCTCCCATGTAATGTTCGGATTACCAATTCTTGAAGATATGTATCCGCCTGGATTAGCAGGTGTCGTACCAAAATCAAAACCCCCACTGCGGGCATAATCACTAATGAATAACCATCTATCTACAACAGAATTAATGTCGGAGCTGTATTTATCGTTACCCACATAACCAAATGATCCTCTTAATTTTAATAAGTTAACCGTTTTCGATTTGTACCATGGCTCTGCTGAAATTAACCAACCAGCAGATACTGCCGGGAAAACGCCAAATCTGTTTCCTTTAGGGAAATTTTCTGAACCGTTATAACCAATGTTAAATTCGCCGAAATATTTAGAGTCGTAATTATACGCTACTCTGCCTACATAACCTTCGTATACTGAAGGTAATGCGTTTGAACGGGAGTTGTAATTTCTGTTAAATAACAACAAGCCCGTAAAGTTATTTTTTCCAAAATCGCGGTTATAATTTAACTGTGCATTATAAGTAAAATAACGTGTTGAAGCAGTACCATAAGCACGTGATAACGATGAAGCCTCGCTGAAACGCGTGTAGGTTTCGGCGCCACTTACCGGATCTTTGCGATATCTAAAGGAATCAAATTGTTGGTACTGTGCATAATTACTTTCAGCATAGTTTTCAAAAGAGTACAATGCTTTTATGCTCAAGCCCTTTGTGATGAAATCCAATTTATGGCTTGCCTCAATAGTTCCGTTTGTGCTATTGAAGTAATTGTCATAATAACCACTTTCTTTTAGCGCACCTAATGGATTTCTAATATCAGATGCAGTTATTCTACCTGCAGCATAAGTACCGTTCGGATTATACACAGGCGTAACATAGTTAGGAATAAGATTTACCCAGTTGAAAATAGTTGCATAACCTGGACCAGGGCCAGTTCTGTTTTCTAAACGAGAGGCTAAGTCTACCCGAAGATTAAGCATTTCGGTAGCTTTGATGTCAATATTTGATCTGAAATTATAGCGATCGTATTTCTGTTTTACTCCATACTTATTATCGTTCGCATCTTTAAATAAGGTTCCTTGATTTAAATAACCTAACGAGGCGAAATACTTCACGTTTTCATTACCGCCGCTTATATTGGTATTATACTGTTGTTGAGGCGTATATTTCTCAAAAATTACATCGTTCCAATCTACATCCGGATAGGTATATGGATCGTTTTGATTTCCGAAGAGCTCAATCTCTTTGGCTGTCCAGATTGGATTTAAACCGTCATTTTGAGCGCCTATATTATCTAAAGTAGCCCGCTGAACACTATTAAATTTTTCAGGAAGACGTTGAGGAGTTTGTAAACCGTAGTTAGCATTGAAGCTGATATTCGTTTTACCCACATTTCCTCTTTTAGTAGTTACTAAGATTACCCCATTTGCACCTTGTATACCATAAAGTGAAGTTGCTGCAGCATCTTTTAAAATACTAATCGAAGCAACCTCGTTTACATCAATGTCACCAAAGTTGGCATCGCCTCTTGGCAAACCGTCTATTACAATAAGCGGTGATCTGTTTGCGCCGTAAGTTCCAATACCTCTGATATAAATTGTTGATGCATCAGCACCTGGAATGCCCGAAGATTGAATGCTGGTTAAACCTGGTAAACGGCCAGCCAATGCATTACTCAAGTTAGCAACCGGACTTTGTTTAAGTTCTCTCGTTTGAATAGTGGAAATAGATGCCGTAACACTTACTTTTTTCTGTGTTTGGCCATAAGCCGAAACTACAACTTCTTCCAAACTGCCTGATTCTGCAATTAATTGTATGAGCAGATCAGTTTTACCATTTACTTTCACCTCCTGGGTGACATAACTGATGAAAGATACCTGAAGAATAGCATCATCGCTTACATTTTTAATTGAAAATTTTCCATCATTATCGGTCACCACTGCCACGTTTGTGCCCTTTACCTTTACGGTGGCGCCAGGTAGGCCACTATTTGTCTCATCAATTACCTTCCCCTTAATATCTACAGCTGCAGCATTTGCAGTAGGAGAAGACGACACTTTATCTCGTACCACAATCGAATTCGTTTCAATTGAATAATTAAAGGGTTGGTTCAGAAAACATTTATTTAAGGCTTCCTGTAAGGTAACATCACGTAGATTGATATTAAAAATTTTAGCTTTTTTAATTTTTGCAGAATTGTATAATACATCATAGCCACTTTGGTCACCGATTGCAATGAGTGCTTTCTCAAGTGTTGTATTTTTTTCTGTTAAAGTTATTCGCTGTCCAAATGACGTTGCCCCTACAGATGTAAGAAAAGTGAACAAGAATATTGCAGTTAGCTTCATAGTTAACAAAATTTTGCCCTTCGCATAGGAATCCCTATACAATTTAAAATTGTTAAATTTCATATATTTGTTTTTGGTTAGTTGAGATGCTTACAGCACCAGTTTGAATAGTTGTTTGTTCTCATTTTTAACGAAGCCATTTAGCCGGAAGTGTTGGTAGCACTTTCGGTTTGCTTAAGCTACTGTTAGTTGTAAATTTTTACGGCATAACCACTACCCTCCTTCCAGTTACTTTAAATTTAACATCTCCAGTTCTGCTTAGCATATTCAGGGTTTCTTTTAGATTTTTTTTCTTCGATATTTTTCCTCCAAATTCAACCCCGGTAAAATCGCCTTCATAAGAAACTTCTATATCGTACCAGCGGGCAATTTTTCGAAGTACTGATTTAACATCTGTATGGGAAAAATTAAACCTCCCATTAATCCAATCGATAGATTGATTCACGTCAGCTTGATGAACACTTAAACTTTTGTCTGTAAGAATTGCGGCTTCACCTGGTTTTAAGAGGGCCGACTGCATTTTATTCGGTGTACGCACTTTCACACTTCCCGATAATAAAGTTGTTTTAACCTGATCTTCATCAGCATAAGCATTAACGTTAAAATGGGTTCCTAAAACTTCAACTGATTGTTTGTTCGTTTCAACTATAAAAGGCTTCTGTGCCTGATGTGCTACTTCAAAATACCCTTCGCCTTTAAGCTTTACGTTTCTTTGTGGGCCAGTAAAATCGCTCGGAAATGTTAATGATGATGCCGAGTTTAACCAAACTTTAGTTCCGTCTGATAATACAACTTTAAAAAAACCGCCTACAGGTACTTCTATTACATTAAGTTGCTGAGGACCGCTGGTTTCTGCAATACCATCAGCAAATGAAACCTCATCAACCTGGATTTTACTGGCACTTGAGCTACCGAAAGCCGTTAATTTTCCTGTTTTTACGGCTGTCAAATCGATACTTTTACCATTACCCAGGCGAAGTATAGCTTTGTTTCCTCCTGGAAGAATTTTGCTGGCATAATCAACAGCACCTTGCTGAACCTTGAGGTTTTTTTCCTGAAAAAAATAATATGCCAATGAAATGATTGCTAAAACCGAAGCTATTTTTAACCAGTTTGGAAATAGTTTAACTGTTTGCTTTTGAGTGCTAGCCTTACTTTCTTCAATAGCATCTATTTCATGATTAATTTTAGAAAGCAAGGCTTGTTCGCTCACAGTATCATGTGGGTACGCTTCATTTTCTGTATGGCCAGAGAGTTTATCGTAATATTTATCAATGAGATAAACCTCATCCTCAGTCGCCTGGTTTTGCAGATATTTATCTATTAAGATTCTAAATTGGTCTTTTTTCATGGTAGATATATATAAGTACCAAAAACATGGCTACACCCTACGCTTATTATCAAATAATTTGAAAAAAATAATTATTAGAGACGCATTTGCCATTACACAAAATGACAACACACTAATAATCAGGAATGTAAATTAATCGGGATGATTAATTAAATACATGTTCAACCAGTATTAAAAGGCATAAATTTAAACTTAGCCCTGCCTTAATATTTTTAAGAGCTAGCGACATTTTCTTTTCTACCGTTTTTTCAGAAATACCCAACTGAAGTGCGATTTTCTTATAGGTTAAGTTATCAATTCTGCTCAAATTAAAAATGGTTCTGCAATCTTCCGGGAGGTCATCTATTAAATGCTGAATAAGATGGCCCATTTCTTTAAAAACCAGCGGATCTTCAAAAACTAAATCACCTGTAATTTTGGCAAGCTTATCATAAAAATCTTCACTTACCTTATTCTCGCGAATGGCTTTGAGTACCGAGAACTTTACAGCCTGGTTTAAGTAAGCTTTTAAATTAGCAACTTTAACTTCGGTTCTTCTTTGCCAAAGTGATACGAACACCTCCTGAATAATATCCGCAGCTTCATCTTCATCATTTAGAATCCGACAGGCCTTTTGATGCAGCGTTCTCCAATAACGTAAATAAATCTCATCAAATGCAAGCCTATCTCCCTCGATTAAGGAGTCGCTAAGTTCTGAATCTGTAAACAAGGAATAATTCTGCATTTGGAACCCCAAAGTAACAAAATTATAACAAAACAATAAAATTCTACTACTTTTGAAAATGAGTTAAGTTAACAACTCATCATTGTTTTTTTTTTATATTTGTGAAAATGAAACGTTTAATAGACCTTTTCCGCAATAAATATTTCCTTGCAACTGCTGCCTTCGCAGTTTGGATGTTATTTTTCGACAAAAATGATATGATGTCTCAGTACGAGTATCGAAGCCAGGCGAATAAATTACAAGAGGAAAAGGAGTATTTTGAAAAAGAAACCGCTCAGGTTAAAAAGGATTTAAACGAGTTAAACACAAATTTAAATACTGCGGAAAAATTCGCCCGTGAGAAGTATTTCATGAAAAAAGATAATGAAGATGTCTTTGTGATCATTCATGAAGAGAAAAAAGATTAATAAGAATTTTTAGGATTGAAAGATTTCAAGAGTTAAAGTTTAAAATTTCGTTTTTTAATAATCAAACTTTGGCAGAGATAGCTTAAACTTCACGGCTACAATTCTCAACACAAAAATAAAGGCGACCACAGCAAGTTTTGCCACCACACTTTCAACATTAATTTCAATGAGCAGGTAGTACAGTAATCCACCTAAAATGCAGGCTGTAGCATAAATTTCTCGTCTAAACACCAGTGGAATCGTGTTTAGCAAAGTATCTCTGATAATTCCACCGAAGCAACCCGTAATTGTTCCTAAAGCAATGCAAATCCCGGGGTTTAAACCAAATGCCATACCTTTTAATATTCCAACCATCGTAAATAAGCCCAAGCCAAGACTATCGAATAAGAACAGCGTAATTTTTAATTTCTGTACATGCGTTTTGAAAAACATTGTGCCCAATGCAGTAAACAAGACAATTAAGCAGGTTTGCATATCCCGCATCCATGCAACTGGTGTATCACCAATCAATAAATCCCTAACGGTACCGCCACCTATTGCAGTTACAAATGCAATAATCAAAACGCCAAATGGGTCGAGTTTACGCTGCATGGCATTAAAAGTGCCGGAGATGGCAAAGGCAATGGTTCCTAAAACTTCAATTACCTCCGAAGTAGAAATATTATAATTCTCCATTGCGTTTACGTAAAAACCACTCAACCGAAAGTAAAGTTAAAATGAGCCCAAACAGCCATTTCATATTAATGAGTTCATCGTATTTACGGTCTTCATAACTAATGGTTTTGATATTCTCATTTTTCAGAATCTCATCAGCGATTTTCAGCAAATCGGACGGCATAAAAAGCTTTCCATTACTTTGTTTAGATATGGTATTGAGCAATTGATGGTTTGCGGTTGTTTGCTGATACTCGGCAATGAGTGCATTAACATAAAAACTTCCTGAAGCCGTAAATTTTTGTCCTCCTAAAACTGTATTGGCTGCATATGAATAATTTCCGGCTGGCATGGTACCGGCATCTAGTTGGTAGCCATTTTCAGTTTTCGAAAACACATAACTGAATATTTTACCAGCCTCATTTTTAACCTGTAATTTTACCTCTGATTCGTTTACAGGTTGGTAACTTTCGTTGTATAATGTTGCGTTGAACTGGATTGATTCGTTTTCGTCGTATGCTGACTTTGATGTAAATACCTTAAATCTTCGCTTATCATCCTTAACCGAAAGATATTGGACAGTTTTTGAAATTAAATCATTTAAGGCGGATTGATCAGCTTCATTTTCGGCAACTGATAATTTCCAGCGCCACAAACCCTCTCCCATCAAGTAACCGTTTTTTAAACCATTTTCGTTTGTAAAAAATAATAGTGGCATTTGAGTATTTACCTTGCCGATACGCTGATTAAAAACTGCCGTGGCATTGGCATTTACAGTCAATCGGCCGAATGGCATCAATAGTGGGTCGACGGTTGCAAATTGTTTCTGACCCTCTTCTGATAGATTAAAGCTGGTGAAGCTATTGGCAAGATTTGGATAAACTTCCTGTACCGAACCGTTCGCAGAGGCCAGGTTGACCTGATTCTGGATTTGATTAAATGCACTAACATTACTTTGCGCACCCAAAATATACCAGATAGGTTTTTTAAACCTGTTAATTTCCGAACAAATGAAGTTGAAATATTTTGAGCATCAGGGAGCTGATATAACACAATTAAGTCAAATTTGGATGGGTCTGTAGCATTTAAATCATCTGCAAGAGCAAGTTTTGCCTCATAGTGTTTATTAAGTGAAATGGCTTCCTTCAGGACACTTAAATCCGGATGTGGCGCAGCGGCGGCCAACAATACTTTTTGTCGGCCATCAATTACTTCAACATAAAAAGTTTGGGTGTTATTTCTGGTCGTAATTTCGTTTTGCAGCGTACTCAATTGAACGGTATATTTTTGAACACCTATTTTACCTGCATGTACTTTTACAGGGACGGTTTTCACAAAAGAATTTCCGTTAATAGCCAGGCTTTGTTGCTGCACTTTGGTTCCATTCTGGCTAACTGTTAGTGTTGTATTTTCTCCATCGCTTTGAAATGCCTGAACCTGAACTTCAATGGTGAAATCATCATCCAGATATACAATATTATTATAATTTACATTCGCAATCAACACATCCCTTTTCGGAATGCTATCACCCAAAGCAATAGTATAAACTGGTGCATTAATCTGATTGATACTGTACAAAGGGTTTCCGCCATGATTGAAAATGCCATCAGTTGCTAAAACGATTGCCCCAACATTTCTATTAGCATATTCGTCTTTAATTTTTTGTAAAAAATGAAGCTGCATCAGTCAGTCTTCCCAAGTTTTTAAAATCGAACCCATCGCCTACAGAATCAGCGAAATGATAAGCTTTTACTTCGTACTTATCTGAAAGTTTATCCTGTAGCGCTTTGAGATTTCGTTCGTATAATTTTTGGTCGAAACCAGCTGCCTTAACCTGACCAACGGAAAGAGAATTATCCTGCCCAATGATGATTACAGGCTTATCTAACGTATAGTTTAGTGTTTTGATTAATGGAGCAAATAACAACCAGGCAACAGCGGTGACAACAATTATTCTGAGTGCCGCTAAACTATATTGGAGTTTTTTGTCGAGGTTTTTATTTCTTCGATATAATAGCCAGGCGTACAAAATACCCAAAGCAAGGCAACCCAGAAAATACAAAATAGAAGTACCAGCAAAAAAGCTATCCATATTTTATAAAGATGCTAATTTTGTGTTTAACCGCAAAGAACGCAAACATTTTACGCAGAGAAAAGGCAGTAATAAGAAAGGTGCTACAAAGTTAGGCAGGAGATACAACTAAATGAGCGAAGGAGAATTGTAAAAATTGCAAAAACGTTTTGTGTTATCTGCGTCTATTGCATCTACAAACTTCTGTGGTTAAATTACTAGCTTTATCCAAAGCAAATTTCATGAAACTAATCTGTTTAACCTTTCTCTTATCCTTCAGCATCATGGCAAATGCACAAACACTAACGCATAATCAACTACAATTTGAGCGAGTTAAAAATGCTTACGATGAAAAATGGACTTCTCTTCGTGAAGTACTTTCAAAATTCAGTATTGGTCATAGTCCGTTAATGTTAATCAATGCCTATAAAGCAGAAAAAACTTTAGAAGTCTGGATGAAAAATCCAGGAGATAAGTTTTATCGGTTGATTAAAGTTTACGAATTTTGTGCAAGTTCTGGACTATTGGGTCCGAAGGTAATGGAGGGCGACAAACAAACGCCAGAGGGTTTTTATTACATCAATGTTTTAAACCCAATGAGTAACTATCATTTATCGTTAGGGATTAACTATCCCAACCATGTTGATATAGAGCGGACAGGTAAACAGAATAGTCCGGGTGGGGATATCTACATCCACGGAAGTTGCGAAACGGTTGGCTGTATTCCCTTAACCGATGATAAAATTAAGGAACTTTATTTACTAGCCATTTTCTCTACTGATTTGAAGACAAAAAAAATTCCTGTAAATATTTATCCTTTCAAAATGACTGAGGAAAATATGAAGAAATATGCCATCCAGTTTCCGGCTCATGTTGATTTTTGGAAAACTTTGCAGCAGGGATATTTGGCATTTGAGAAAGATAAAAACGCCATAAATTTTAAGGTTGCCAAAGGAAAATATATTGTAAAATAGTTGGATTACTAAAAAGGTTGAAAAGTTGAAAGGTTTCAAAACTAAAACATTTCAACTTCCCAACCTTAAATCCTTACAATCTGCACCTACAGCATTCCGCCGCAAACAGAAAGTGTTTGTCCGGTTACATAGGCGCTCATATCTGATGCTAAGAACACACAAACATTAGCGATGTCTTCTGTTTCGCCGGCACGCTTTAATGGAATATCTTTTTCCCAACCAGCAACAACTGCAGGGTCTAAAACCTCAGTCATTTCTGTACGGATGAAACCTGGAGCAACAACATTAGCACGAATGTTTCTTGAACCTAATTCTTTAGCCACAGATTTGGTGAATCCAATAATTCCAGCTTTCGATGCAGCGTAGTTCGCTTGTCCGGCATTACCCTGAACACCAACCACTGAACTCATGTTAATGAAAACACCTTTACGGGCTTTCATCATCACTTTAGAAGCTGCTTTAGTTACGTTGAAAATGGATTTTAAGTTGATATTTATTACATCATCCCAGTTTTCTTCGCTCATACGCATCAACAAACCATCTTTGGTAATACCTGCATTATTTACAACGATGTCTATTGTGCCAAACTCTGCAACAATATCATTGATTAATTGCTCTGCCTGGTCGAATTTAGATGCATCAGAACGGTAGCCTTTAACTTTTGTCCCAAAGCTTTGTAATTCTTGCTCTAACGCTTCTCCCTTTTCTACTGATGACAAATAGGTAAAAGCAACGTTAGCACCTTGCTCTGCAAATTTTTCAGCTATTTTACGACCAATACCTTTCGATGCACCAGTAATTAATGCTGTTTTTCCTTCTAGTAATTTCATTTGTAATTTTTATTGTTTGTGTCTCAGATTGTTGTCAGTCTGAGCTTGTCGAAGACCTCTTTATTAACTTTCTTCAAATATAATCTATTTCTCTTTTTTAAAATTTGACAGTCTAACAATTTCATCCCAGTCTTCAGAAAACAAAGCTTCTTTTTTCTTTCTACTCCAGCCTTTAACTTGTTTCTCAAATTCTATGGCATGTTCAATTTGGTCAAATCTTTTGTAATATTTTAATACAACTGGTCTACGAGTAAATGTAAAGGACGATGTATTTTCTCCTATTATGTTGATCGATTCTTATTTCTAAATCGTTTGTCACGCCTACATAATAACTTTTATCAGAACATTCTAAAATGTAGAGGAAGTAATTGTGAATCATGACCACGAGGAATATTTAGACAACTTGAAGTTACTAAAATTTCATCTAAACTTTAGTTGTTGTCTCAACCTTGTCGAAACAGTTTAATTATCTTTCAACAAGCTCAAGTGACGATTAACTTTCAGCTTTGCTAATGTCATGTTAAGCCTGTCAAAAAAGTATAGTTGTCCTTCGACAAGCTCAGGATGACAAAGTGCTTAGTCTAAACCGCTGGCTCCTGCTGACTCAAACAATGGAAACTTCCTAATCCCCAGATAATATCAACTGAATTTATACCAACCACTTTTCTATCTGGAAAACAACCTTGTATAATATCTAAAGCTTTCTGGTCATTCACATCATTAAAAGTCGGCACAACAACTGCAGCATTAGCAATATAAAAATTAGCATAAGATGCTGGCAGACGTGTATCTTCAAAAATTACCGGCGAAGGCATTGGCAATTCCACAATATTCAATGAGCGGCCATCTTTCAATTTCATGGCTTTTAATGCTTCCAAATTCTCCTGCAACAAAATGTAGTTTTCATCCAAAGGATTACTTTCTACAACTGTTAAAACAGTATCTTCATTTACAAAACGTGTAATATCGTCGATATGTCCATCCGTATCATCGCCCACAATCCCATCACCTAACCATAAAACCTGGTCTTGTCCATAATATTCAAGCAAATATTGTTCAATCTGCTCTTTTGTTAAGTGTGGATTACGATTTTCATTCAGCAAACAAGCTGTTGTCGTTAAAACCGTACCAGCGCCGTTAAATTCAACCGAACCACCTTCCATCACTATATCAGGCGTAAATAAAGGTAAATCAAAATGTTTAGCAATTTTAGTTGGCACCACATCATCCAAATCAAATGGAGGATATTTTCCACCCCAAGCATTATAACCCCAATCTATTACCGCTTTTTCATTTCCTTTAACCACGTATGCAGGCCCATGGTCACGACACCAGGCATCGTTGGTTTCGTTAAAATAAAATTCAATTTGCGATAAATCAGCATCAACTTTTTTTTAATTCAGCAACTGCAAAAGCTTTCATTTCTTCATCTTTTACATTAATGCGAACCTTTTCGCCTTCGGCAACAATTTTAATAAACTCACAATAAGGTTTGTAAATTGTTTCTATTTTATCTGGCCAACTTGCTTCTTTATGTGGCCAGCTTAACCAAGTTGCCTCATGTTTTGCCCATTCTGCTGGAAATGCATAACCTTGCTGCTTAGGAGAATAATCGAATTGATTTATATTTAAATGCTCTTTTGGAGGAAAATTTGACATACGTTCTGTGTGGGTACTATTTTTTTCTCGTCATTGCGAGGCACGAAGCAATCTATTTGATTTATTGATTGAGATTGCTTCGTACCTCGCAATGACGAGCACATTATTATTTTGAAATTAATTATCTCTTAGCGAGAGACTATTTTAAAAATTTTGCTTTAAGCTTTGGTCTTCACCCTTTCAGCTTAGTCCTCATCAATATATCTTTTCGTAATCGGCTGATAAGAATCAATTCTTCTATCTCTTAAAAATGGCCAGTGTTTACGCATAAAATCGCTTTGGTCTAAATCCAATTCCACCACTTCAGTTTCCTCTTTATCGTGTGATGCCAGATAAAGCAACTTACCCTGCGCATTGGTGGCGAAACTTCCACCCCAGAATTTCATTCTGCCCTCTTGCTCAAAACCTACGCGGTTTACACTTACCACAGGAACGCCGTTCGCTACCGAATGTGAACGCTGAATCGTTTGCCAGGCATTATATTGGTCTTGGTTAGTTTCTTCATCTTGCGTAGTATCCCAACCAATCGCTGTCGGATAAAACATGATGTCTGCACCCATTAAAGCTGTAATTCTTGAAGCTTCCGGGTACCATTGGTCCCAACAAATTAAGATACCGATTTTCGCAAATTTGGTTTCAAAAACCTTATAGCCTAAATCGCCCGGAGTGAAGTAAAATTTCTCGTAATAGGCAGGGTCATCAGGTATATGCATTTTACGGTATTTACCTAAATATGAACCATCGGCATCTAAAACAGCAGTTGTATTATGATATAAACCTTCAGCACGTTTCTCAAATAACGAAGCAATCACAACTACGCCCAATTCCTTCGCTACCTCCTGCAAAGCATCAGTTGATGGACCAGGAATTTTTTCAGCTAAATCGAAATTATCATAATCTTCAACATCGCAGAAATATAAGGAAGTAAAAAGCTCTTGCAAACACACAATTTGTGCACCTTTTGCTGCTGCTTCTCTTACTTTTACAATCGCTTTATCTAAATTTTCCTGCTTATCTTTAGTACAAGTCATTTGTACCAGGCCAACTTTTACTTTCTTCATGTTTATTGAAATGAGAGAATGAGAAAATGATTAAATGGTAGAATGTTATTGCTTGTACGCCATTCCCTCACTCAAAATTCGTTCATTCAAAATTTTCGTCAAAGTTACTATTTTGTTTAAAAGTAGAACGGCATAATTTTGTAATTGTTTTTTGGAAAGCAAATGCAGTAATCCTTATTAGCTGTTAGTCGGGCTATCCGTTAAATCTTTTTTTGCGATTGTCACACTGAGCCTGGCGAAGTACAACAAAAAAAGGATATCACTTCTATCCCGTTTAGAAAAGAATAGCTTTTGCTACTATTTTGGGTTGCAAATCGCCAAGACCACCAAAGGTTGTTATTTAAACCCGATAGCAACGGAAATCCTTTTAAAAATGCAACAACATTGAATAGGCTATCATGCTGAGGCACGAAGCATCTGCAACCGATGAAACAGATACGTCGTTATTAGCATGATAGAAATTGTTTTTAAAAGATTGAAGCAAATGGCGGGATTGTCGATACCAAAATTTACAGAAAAGTGCTTTTCAAACTAAATTTAGACACTCCATTTCAGTCTTTGCGAGATCGATTTTCTTCGATTGAAGCAATCGCATTAAAGTAATATTAATCTAAAAGGATTGCTTCGTGCCTCGCAATGACGAACGCTTCAAAACTTTACTCAAATTGATTTTAGAATTTAGACGCCTATTTCTTCCCTATATTCCTGTTGCAGTTCGAATAGGCATTTCGCACACAAACAACCATCATACAATTCGGAAATGTATTGAACCTCGTTAATACTTAACTGCACCACGCTACACTGGCATTTAGTGTATGAATTTGCCTTGCACTCAATAGCTGTTCCGCATCTTTCACAGGGAATGATTTCGTGTTTGCTATGTCGTAAGGTTAAAGGCATATAATATAAGGCTTAAGATTAGCCGATTGTGTTGCAAAAATATAAACAAAAAATAAGGTTTTGAGCGTTTGCCCAAAACCTTATGTATTTATTGCTTTAAGATTGCTTGTAGCTCGCAGTGACGGCGAAGTAACAAGCCTTTTGCTTTAGTTTTTCTACTTTAAGCTTTCCGCTTAACCTGAACAGCTAATGCAGCCTTCTTCCATTGAACAAACTGGTCCGTCAACGATTTCTTCTGCAACCTGGTCTTGAGTCATTTGAGCAGGAATTACTGCTTCAATGGCTTTACCACCTTGGTTTTCTACAGTAAATTTAACTGCTTGAGATGCTGCCTGTGTACGTAAGTAATACATACCGGTTTTCAAACCTTTCTCCCATGCGTAGAAATGCATTGAAGTTAATTTTGAAGTGTTCGGCGCATTGACAAACAAGTTTAAAGATTGCGATTGGCAAATGTAAGCGCCACGGTCTGCAGCCATATCGATGATGTTACGCATCTTAATTTCCCAAACCGTTTTGTATAATTCTTTAATGTAATCAGGGATTGATGGAATTGCCTGGATTGAACCGTTAGCCAATATGATTTGGTTTTTCATATCGTTATTCCATAAACCTAATGCTACTAAATCTTTCAATAAGTGTTTGTTTACCACTACAAATTCTCCACTTAATACACGACGCGTATAGATGTTTGAAGTATATGGCTCGAAACATTCGTTGTTACCTAAGATTTGAGATGTAGATGCAGTTGGCATAGGTGCAACCAATAGTGAGTTATACACACCATCTTTCACTACTTTTTTGCGTAATGCTTCCCAATCCCATCTTCCGCTATCTGGTGTTACATTCCATAAATCAAACTGGAACTGTCCTTTTGATAATGGCGAACCTTCAAACGTTTGGTAAGGACCGTTTTTCACTGCTAAATCATTAGAAGCTGTCATCGACGCGAAATAAATCGTCTCGAAGATATCTTTGTTTAAGCGTTTTGCCTCATCACTTTCGAAAGGTAAACGCAACAAGATAAAGGCATCTGCCAAACCTTGCACACCTAAACCAACTGGTCTGTGGCGCATATTTGAGTTTTCAGCTTCCTGAACCGGGTAATAGTTATGGTCGATGATTTTATTCAGGTTTAATGTAGCCTGATAAGTTACATCGTACAATTTTTGGTGGTCAAATTGTCCGTTAATTACAAAACGAGGTAAAGCTAGTGATGCTAAGTTACAAACGGCAACTTCATCTTTAGATGTATACTCGATAATCTCCGTACACAAGTTAGAAGACTTAATTGTACCTAAGTTTTGTTGGTTAGATTTGCTGTTCGCTGCATCTTTAAACAACATGTAAGGTGTACCGGTTTCGATTTGAGAATCTAAAATGGCAAACCAAAGTTCTTGTGCTTTAATGGTTTTACGACCGCGGCCTTCAGCTTCATATTTAGTATATAGATCTTCAAATTCTTTACCGAAACAATCTGCTAAGCCTGGTGCTTCATGTGGGCAGAATAATGTCCAGTCGCCATTATCTTTAACGCGTTGCATAAACAAATCGTTAATCCAAAGGGCATAGAATAAATCACGGGCACGCATTTCTTCTTTACCGTGGTTTTTACGCAAGTCTAGGAATTCGAAAACATCTGCATGCCAAGGCTCTAAATAAATTGCGAAAGCACCTTTACGTTTACCTCCGCCCTGGTCTACATAACGAGCAGTATCGTTAAATACACGTAACATTGGAATTATACCATTACTTGTACCGTTTGTACCACCGATGTAAGAACCTGTTGCACGGATGTTATGGATGCTTAAACCAATACCACCAGCACTTTGTGAAATCTTAGCTGTTTGCTTTAAGGTATCATAAATACCTTCGATGCTATCATCTTGCATGGTTAACAAGAAACATGATGACATTTGAGGCTTTGGCGTAGCGGCATTAAACAATGTTGGTGTAGCATGTGTAAACCAACGCTCACTCATTAAGTTATACGTTTTAATTGCACTTTCGATATCTTCTTTGTGGATACCAACAGAAACACGCATAAATAAATGTTGAGGACGCTCAACAATTGCACCGTTAACTTTTAACAGATAAGATTTTTCTAAAGTTTTAAAACCGAAATAATCAAAACCGAAATCACGGTCATAGATAATAGAACTATCTAAAATATCTGCATTTTTTGCAATAATCTCATACACATCATCAGCAATAAGCGGTGCTGGCTTTTGTGCTTTCGGGTCGAAATATTCGTACAACATTTTCATCGTACCCGAGAATGATTTTGTAGTGTTTTTATGCAAGTTAGAAACCGCGATACGCGATGCTAACAAGGCGTAATCAGGGTGTTTTGTAGTTAACGAAGCAGCAGTTTCTGCAGCAAGGTTATCCAACTCTGAAGTAGTTACACCATCATATAAACCTTCGATTACCTTTTTGGCTACATCGATTGGGTCTACAAGATCCGAATTTAAACTATAACACAACTTTTGAATACGGGCTGTGATTTTGTCAAATTGTACCGGCTCTTTCCGGCCATCTCTTTTTAGTACGAACATATTTTATGAGATTTATTTTTTTTATCTAGTAGTGAGTATTAAGTATCAAGACTTTTTAATCACGTTTATAATTCTTGTTTATTTTTCTCTTGCATTAAGATTGCTTCATTCCCCGCAATGACGGCAAGGGCAAGCTTTCAACTTTAGTCTTTCTGCTTTAAGCTGTCTTAAAAATCTTCATCTAAAGAGAACGCCTGCGCTTTATTGTCAGCTGATGTTAATACACCGCTTTTTTGATAATCGCCCACACGTTTTTCGAAGAAGTTGGTTTTTCCTTGTAATGAAATCATTTCCATAAAATCGAAAGGATTGGTTGCATTATAGATTTTTTTGTAACCCAATTCCTGTAACCATCTATCGGCTACAAATTCGATATACTGGCTCATTAATTTGGCATTCATCCCGATTAAGGCAACCGGCAATGCATCAGTGATAAATTCTTTTTCGATTTCTACGGCATCGCTAATGATGCTGTGAACAGCTTCTTCACTTAATTTATTGCTCAACATGCTGTACAATAGGCAAGCAAACTCGCAATGAGAACCTTCATCTCTAGAGATTAACTCATTACTGAAAGTTAATCCTGGCATTAAACCACGTTTTTTCAACCAGAAGATAGAGCAAAAACTTCCACTGAAGAAAATACCCTCAACCGCAGCAAATGCTACCAAACGTTCTGCAAAGGTTCCATTTTCAATCCATCTCAAGGCCCACTCTGCTTTTCTTTTTACTGCCGGAACAGTATCAATAGCATGGAACAAGCGATCTTTTTCTTCGGGATCTTTAATGTATGTATCAATTAATAAAGCATAGGTTTCAGCGTGAATATTTTCCATCATGATCTGGAAACCGTAGAAACAACGTGCTTCTGGCAGCTGCACTTCACTCATGAAGTTTACAGCCAGGTTCTCGTTTACGATACCATCACTAGCAGAAAAGAAAGCAAGGATATGAGAAATGAAATGTCTTTCGCCATCATTCAAATTATCCCAGTGTTTTTGGTCGTCAGAAAGATCAATCTCTTCTGCTGTCCAGAAACTAGCTTCGGTTTTTTTATACATTTCCCATATTGCCGGATATTTGATCGGCAACAGCACAAACCTGTCTTTGTTTTCTTGTAGTAATAATTCCTGTTCCATAGCTGATACTTTATCTTTTAATCAATTTAGTTAGAGCCGACAAAACCACGCATCCACCAATTCTATATGGTGACTGAAATGTCTTGTATTAAAACTCTAGTGAAAGTGCTAACCCCTGCGACTGACAAACAACTGAGTTTTTAGTTAGGACAATTTAAATTTACGATCTGAGAGATGTACAGATAAATTACTAAAAACTAAGCTTTTATATTTGTTTTCAAGCGCAAGAAGTTAAAGAACTTTGTTATAACAAATATAGATACGACAGGCCTTTTTTGTGAATCAAAGTTGTTAACACACCGCTTGATAACTGGGGAAAAACGATCAGCTAAATATCATTTTCAAGCGAAAAAAAAGCTAATCGTTTAATTTCAAGGGTTTAGCAAACCAAAACAAGTGTTAATAACTTAAATTTAGCCTATAAAACTACCCGTAAATAGAGCAAATTGGAATACTACTCTAAGGTATAAGCCAGACGTACTTTCGCTATTCCTTTAGTATAAATACCAATCTCTTTGGCAGCACTTTCAGATAAATCTATAGCAAGTCTTTTGGAGTAAGGCCCACGATCGTTCACCTTTACCACAACCGATTTTCCGTTGTCTGGATTGGTGACGGTTACCAGTGTACCCATGGGTAAAGTACGGTGCGCCGCTGTGAATTTTTTAGCTCTGTATTTTGCGCCGCTTGTGGTTCGGCGGCCTTCGAATTTTCTGTGGTAATAAGTTGCAAGAACTGTTTTTTGAATACTATCTGGCTCATTTGATGCGTCAGAATTTTGTGCTTTACCTTGTAAAAACAGGAAACAAAAACTTAATAACAGAAAATACTTCATAGGCTAAAATTTCTTTGTTGAGCCTGCAAATATAAGCATTTAGTTTATAATCAATAAATTGTGGAAAAATTCAGGAATTGAACACTACACGATACGCCTTGAAAAGTCGCTAAATCAAGATATTTCGCACGTCAAAAACTTTTTGATTAGGAAAATAATCATACAAAAAAAAGCGTACAACTCATCGTTGTACGCCTCTACCTAACCTCACTACATCCACCTTATTTTTTATCAGGCACAAAGTTCATTGAAATTGAATTTACGCAATGACGTGTATTTTTATCTGTAAATCCTTCTCCGGTGAAAACGTGCCCTAAGTGTGCGCCACAATTGGCACAAACAATTTCTGTACGCGATCCATCTGCATCGGGAATACGCTTCACAGCGCCTTTAATTTCATCATCAAATGCAGGCCATCCACAGCGGGCATCGAACTTACTTTCCGAGCGGTACAATTCAGCATTGCACCGTTTGCAGGTATAAGTTCCTTTATCTGTAGTATGCTCATATTTCCCTGTACCAGGATATTCTGTTCCTTTATTAACAATTACTCTCTCTTCTTCGGGTGTTAATGTATTCCAGTTCATTTTCTTCTTTATAATATTTTCTGATGGCTGTGTTTGCTTTGCTGCTTTCTTCTCTTGCTTTTGAGCACAAGCAGAAAGACCTGTAGTTAAAACAACAGCCGAGATCAAAAATAGTTTATTTAACATCGTTTTCATATTACAATATACGCTGCAATTTTTGTTTTGGTTTGCAGGTCCAATGGTTTGCCTTAGTGTTTACAAAGGGATGATAAATTAGCGTGATGTGGAGGCAAAACACGAAAACATAAGAAAATCGCCACGGAAACATCGAATACACGGAGAAGGTATAAAATGGCAACATCTAACCTTGTAATATAGAGTGTCAATTAGAACACGACACGCACAATTTCCAAAGTTGGTTTACCGAAGTTTAAAACTAAACCAACCTTACAATCAGAGCATTTTAAATCATTTATTGTCTGCGCCAAGTCTTCACTTGCTATTCCACTCTTACCTTTAACTTCTAAAATTACCGAATCAAATACAATGAAATCCGCATAGAAACTATGTGGCAACAAAATCTTTATAATATACCGGATATTGCTTTTCACGCTCGTAATAGTAACCCCTACTTTCCAATTCGATACAAAGTGCATCCTTGTAAACAATCTCGAAAAAACCACAGCCTAAAGCTTTATGAACTTCGATTGCAGCATTAATAATTAAGTTAGTTTCATTTTTATAGTGAGGATTATCTTGTCTTATTTGATAATCCATAAACGATAATTTTAACTAATCCAATCAAATTTCTCAAATTCCTTTTTTTAAAGAACTACCATTTTCTTGCTGCTAACAATCCGTTCCCAATCTCCTTTTTCCCTTCTAAATTTCCGTGCCTTCCTTGTATCCATGGCAAAAAACTCCGAAAACAAAAAAAAGCGTCCCGAAATTAATCGAAACGCTTTCATTTATATAAACTTTAAAATCTTACTTTGCTAATTCTTCTGCCATTGCAGCACCAATCTCAGCCGGACTTTCAACCACACGGATACCACACTCAGCCATGATTTTCATTTTTGCAGCAGCAGTATCATCAGCTCCGCCTACAATTGCACCAGCATGCCCCATTCTACGTCCCGGAGGCGCAGTTTGACCAGCAATAAAACCAACAACAGGTTTAGTACCATTTTCTTTAATCCAACGAGCTGCTTCAGCTTCCATGCCACCGCCAATTTCACCAATCATGATGATACCATGAGTTTCAGGATCGTTCATCAACAACTTAACTGCTTCAACAGTTGGTGTACCAATAATTGGGTCGCCACCAATACCAATAGCAGTAGTAATACCTAAACCAGCTTTAACAACCTGGTCAACTGCTTCGTAAGTTAGCGTTCCTGATTTAGAAACCACACCAACATTACCTTTTTTGAAAATAAAACCTGGCATGATACCAATTTTAGCTTCATCGGCAGTGATAATTCCCGGACAGTTAGGGCCAATCAAAGTCACATCACGATCTGAAATATATTCTTTAACCTGAATCATATCCTTCGTAGGGATACCTTCAGTAATACAAACAATTACTTTAATACCACCTTCGGCCGCTTCCATAATCGCATCAGCAGCGAAAGCTGGCGGAACGAAAATGATAGATACATTTGCTCCCGTTTTATCAACAGCATCTTTAACAGTATTAAAAACAGGCTTATCTAAATGTAATTGCCCACCTTTGCCAGGCGTAACACCACCAACTACGTTTGTACCATACGCCAACATTTGTTCTGCGTGGTAAGTTCCTTCGTTTCCGGTAAAACCCTGAACGATAACCTTAGAATCTTTATTTACTAAAACGCTCATGTATCAATTTTTTTTTGTGCAAAGCTAATATTATTGACTGGAAAATCAAGTCTAAAAATAGATTATTTAGCCCAATTTTTCAGGAAAATGTAAGGAATACGTTTATGGCTACTTCAGCCCTGCTATCCACTTTACTTCGTTACACTTCGTGCCCGTTGCTATCAGGTTTATTTAACAAAAGTCTTTCGTCTTTGGCAACAACAAGCAAAACGTTTAAATTTACTTTAAGCTGGAAGCGGTAAGATTAAAGGGAAAGCATATCGAGCAGTTAAATAACAGTATACTATGAAAAACAAAGTTTTTATCCTTTCAATAACATTAATAACAGCTGCTTTTTGGGCTAAAGCGCAATCTGTGGATACGGCAAAATATATCTTACAAAATGATATCGAAGTAGCAAAAAAAGAACCCGGAACCCATAATGGTGGAGGGGAGACCATTGGTTTTAATTTCTTTGGTAATGCCAAAAACCTCAAAACCGCTTTTCGAAAGCGGGTTTTGAAGCCAGGCTCGTCCATTGGTTATCACTTACAAAAGGAGGATGAAATTTATTATGTTATTAGTGGTAATGGTGCAATGCAGATGAACGGAAAAACTTTCCCTGTAAAACCCGGTGATGCAATTTTAACACGACCAGGAAGTTCGCATGGCATCAAGCCAAACGATGATAATGATTTAACGATTTTAATTGTTTACGAGAAAAAATAGATGATAATCCATTTTGATTTGAAACATTATGAATAAACCGGATTGGATTGGCAGATTTTTTTTCTCACAATAACTTTAAAATGAATTGTCATGCTTAGAAACGAAGCATCTGCAACCTGTGAGACAGTGCTTCGTTTTTATTTCCAGTCATTGCGAAATCGATTTTTCTTCGATTGAAGCAATCTTATGGGTGAAATCATTTTCAGAAGAGATTGCTTCGTACCTCGCAATGACGAGAATAGGTACAGCTGCTGGTTACCAAAAGATACAAACAAAAAGCCGGACTAACTTCAATCGTTCATCCGGCTCTGCTTTTCTAATTATTTTTGATGTTAAACTTTTTTAACTTCAGCTTTGGGTTCAGATTTCCACCCTTTTGCCCACTCTGCCTGTGCTGCGTCATCATGGAAAGTCCAGGCTACGAAACGACTTATTTTTTGCCCCTGGCTCATCTGAACGGTACGCACTTCAAAGGCGTTTGCATTAACCAAAGCACTGTAAATACTTTTTAAGTTAGCACTTTTTGATACCAAGGAAGTAAACCATAACACCTGGTTTTTGATTTGCGCACTTTGAATAATCATCTGCTCAACAAAAGCACGCTCACCACCCGGGCACCAAAGCTCGGCCTTGTTCCCACCGAAGTTTAAAACGTGTTTTACTTCCTTTTCATTGCCACCCAAGTTACGCCACTTCTGGCGGGTACCTTGCTCTGCTTCTTTTAAAGATGCATGAAACGGCGGGTTACAAACTACCGCATCGAAACGCTCTTTAGCGCCAACTATATTCCGAAAAATCCCCATTTTTGAAGATTGCTGACGAATTTCTACCGCACCTTGCAAAGGTTTGTTGGCTTCTACAATTCGCTTTGCCGAGTCTACAGAAAGCGGATCGATTTCAGAACCTACAAAACTCCATCCATATTCTTGATGGCCAACAATAGGGTAAATACAATTTGCACCAACGCCAATATCAAGCACATGTACATTTGCACCTTTTGGATTTTTACCTTTATTGCTTGAACCTAAAAGGTCGGCGACGTAATGAATATAATCAGCTCTACCTGGTATTGGCGGACAAAGAAAATCCTGTGGAATATCCCATTGAGAGATATTATAAAAATATTTAAGTAACGCTCTGTTTAGTGCTTTAACTGCATTTTGATCTGCAAAGTCAATAGAATCATCGTTATGCTCATTTTTAAAAACGAAACGTTTCAACTCTTTTGATGTGGCAGTAAGTTGTTTGAAATTGTAACGCGAACGGTGTTTGTTGCGTGGATGTAACTCGCTTTTTTCTTTGCGGTTATTTTGTTCTTCTTGAGCCAATGTGATCTGGTTTAACTAAACATGCTGTGTGCATGTTTCTGGCACAAAGGTAGTGAAAAGAGTTGGGTTACAGATTATGGGCTATAGGTTAGGAATTTGTTTTATACAAAAGTTTAACTGCTCGCGAGTTTTTATATTTTTTTCATTCAGACTTATAACTTACAACTCGTAACATAAAAAATTAACTTTCCTCATTTTTCTCAATCACAGCAGGCTGTATTGCTTTCAAATATTTTTCCTGATCAAACTGATTTTCGCTTTTTGCGATAACGATAGTAGCCACACCATTTCCAATTACGTTGGTAATGGCTCTTGCTTCACTCATAAAACGATCGACCCCGATTAAGATAGAAATATGTTCGATTGGCATAATTTTCAATGCCGTTAAAGTGGAAACCAATACAATAAAACCGCTTCCCGTTACCCCTGCAGCGCCTTTCGAAGTCACCATCAATACACCCAAAACGGTAATCTGCTGTCCAAGTGTTAAATCAACATGAAAAACCTGACAAAGAAAAATTACGGCCATCGCCAGGTAAATTGCTGTTCCATCGAGATTAAATGAATATCCAGTTGGAATAACTAAACCTACAACCGATTTATCACAGCCAATGGCCTCCATTTTTTGCATCATACTTGGCAGCGCCGACTCGGAAGAGGAAGTTCCCAATACAATCAAAATTTCCTGCCGGATGAATTTAAGGTAAGACCATAAGCTGAATTTATAATACCTGCAAATTCCATTCAGTACAACAAAGATGAATAGAACACAAGTCAGATAAACAGAACCCATTAGTTTTGCCATTCCAAAAATACTTTGTAAGCCATGTGTACCGATACTGAAAGCCATTCCACCGAAAGCGCCAATTGGCGCCAGGCGCATAATCACTTTCATTATTTTAAACAACACTTTCGAAATTTTATCAAAAGCGTTTAAAACGGAAGTACCTTCGCCACCTAGTTTGTTTAAGCCGTAACCGAATAAAATTGCAAAAAGCAAAATTTGAAGGATATTACCTTCAGCAAATGCCGCAATTACGTTATGAGGAATAATGTGCAGGAAAAACTCCGCCCAATTCATGTCTTTTGCTTGTTCAGCATATCCGGAAATTTTTGACGCATCACTAGCTTTCGCCACTACACCTGCTCCAGGTTGGAGAATATTGGCCACTAATAAACCAACTGCAATTGCTATTGTACTTACAATTTCGAAATACAACAAAGCCTTTCCTCCTACTCTACCCACTTTTTTCATATCGCCCATGTGCGCAATACCCAAAACTATGGTGAAGAAAATGATAGGTGCAATGAGCATGCTAATCAGATTAATAAAACCTTGACTGATTAGTTTTGCTGTTGATGCAAACTCAGGAAAGTAGGAGCCTACAAATATCCCGATGATGATTGCTACAATAACCTGAAATGTTAAGTTGGAAAAAATTGCTTTCATTGCTACGTGTTGAGACATGAAATATAGGTTATTTTTTTATTTCCACCTTAGTTTTATACCTACAACCAATTATCCAACCTGGAAACAATCGCTATCTAGAAACTCAACAAAGATTTCTGTTAAAAAAGTAAATACTGAGCTCTCAAAAACGCTCAAACTGCAAACTTTGAGTTGTATTTCAGAGGGAAAATTATGCTCGCCTTCTCATAGCGTAATTCTTATTTAGAATAATTAAAAATAATTCTCTAATCTCATTTTAATTTCTTTCTTTTGCGCCAACTAAGAATTAATCTAAATAACATGTATAGAAAGTTTTCCCTAATTATTTATTTGGCATTTATTTTTCTTGTATTAACAGGAACTGCTTATGCGCAATCTAAAAATGGATCGATTTCGGGGTCCATTAAAACAAGTGACGGAAATCCGGCAGCTTTTGTCAGCGTTGGATTGAAAAATACCAGCAAAACTACTCAGACAGATGAACAGGGAAATTTTACCATTAGAAATGTGTCTCCAGGAAAATACACCATTAAAATTTCAGCGGTAGGTGTTAAGGTTATTGAAAAATCTGTAACTGTAACAGCTGATAATGAATCTAAAATCAGTTTTGCAACAGCCGAATCCTCTTCCCAATTGGATGAAGTTGCTATCAACGGTTATAGAACACCCAATAAAAAACCTAGTAAATCTGGGTAAGATCGCAATTGCGCCGAAGGATTTGCCACAGTCAGTTCAAATTATCAATAACCAGATCATCACCGATCAACAAGCATTGCGTTTAAGTGATGTTTTAGCCAACGTAAATGGCGTAGCCTACTCAGAGAATCGCGGTTCAGTAAGTGGAGAAACGTTTGTTGCCAGAGGTTACAGCCTTGGTGGCAATAACGTTTTCAAAAATGGCGCTCGTACAAGTACTGGCGGAATGCCTGAAGTGAGCACATTAGAATCGGTAGAGGTATTAAAAGGAAGTGCAGCTTTATTATATGGTGGTGTTACTGGTGGTGCGGTAATTAATATGGTAACGAAAAAACCAAAATTCGAATATGGCGGAGAAGTTTCTATGCGGGTAGGAAGCTATGATTTATATAAACCTACAATCGATCTTTACGGACCAATTTCGAAAAAAGTGGCTTTCCGTGTAATTGGTACTTACGAAAATGCAGGAAGTTACAGAGACCAGGTAAAATCAAAAAGACTTTATATTAATCCTTCCTTATTGTATAAAGTTAATGAGCAAACCGATTTCTTGTTACAAGGAGATTACCTAAAAAGCGATTATACACCAGATTTTGGTATTGGCACCATTGCAAACGCTATCCCTGATCTTGGAAGAAACACCTACTTAAATGCACCTTGGGCTTATAATAAAACCAACACTTCTACCACACAATTAAGTTTTAACCACAAATTTGATGAAAACTGGAAGTTAAATATCATTGCATCAGGACAAGCCTATAATAGAAACTATTTTAGTGCTGAACGCCCATTCGCGGCTGCAAATGCCATCGCACTGCGTAATGTTACGCGTTCGAAAAGTAAAGAGTTTACCTACAACGAACAGATTAACCTTAATGGTAAATTCAAAACCGGAAGTGTGTCGCATACTATCCTGGTAGGTGTTGATGCAGATCAATCAAGGGCAACAACATTAGGTACCTGGACGTATAACGGTGCAAACACATTTAATTATGGAAGCGTTAACTTATTGGATCCTGCTACGTATTATGGATCAGGACTTGAACCTAATGCCGTATCTGCAACTTCAACCTTTGCTCCAATCTTCAGGATGGGTGCTTTTGTACAGGATTTAGTTAGCATTACCGAAAAATTTAAGGTTTTAGCCGGCGTAAGATGGACTTTTCAAAAAACACCCGGTGCTTATGTAACATCTGCCACTACCGGTATAAAAACACCAAGTGCTACGGCTGACAAAGTTGACAAGGCTTACTCTCCGAAATTTGGTTTGATTTATGAGCCTTTAAAAACTACCTCCATCTATGTAAGTTATGCCAATAACTTTACCTCTAACACCGGAACAGATATTTTCTTAAATCCTATGCGACCATCCATCATTGATCAATATGAGGCAGGTATAAAAAATGATTTTCTTGATGGAAAATTATCAGCAAACGTAACGGTTTATAGAATACAAAACAGCAATTTAGCACAAACGGCATTATTAAAAGCAGATGGCAGTGCGAACGTTGATGCAACAATTAAAGAATTTACAGGTAAAACCAGAAGTGATGGTTTAGAAATAGACTTGACAGGAACGATCTTACCAGGATTAAATTTCCTGGCGGGATATAGCTATAATTTTTACAGATATGTTTCTACCCTGCCAACTGGTATTGTAGAGGGCCAACGTGTTATTGGTACAACTAAAAACAAAGCAAATGCCACCGTTTTTTACACTTTTCAGGATGGAGCAATTAAGGGATTGAAACTAGGTACAACTGTATTGTATACCGGCTCACGCAATGGTGGATATGCAGATACGAAAACACAAACTGCAAGCCGGTTAATTCCGCTTACGCCTTTTACCACCATCGATCTTTCTGCAGGTTATGCCTGGAAAAAATTGTCTTTGCTGGCTAAGGTAGCTAACATTACCGATGAGTTAAATTATTTTGTACACGAGAATTATAGCGTGAACCCAATTGCACCTCGTCAGTTCGTCACAACTATATCTTATAAGTTCTAATTAAAAGATGAATGAAAAGAGCTCC
The DNA here is from genome assembly GCF_000258495.1 of Pedobacter agri PB92. Classification (GTDB taxonomy): domain Bacteria; phylum Bacteroidota; class Bacteroidia; order Sphingobacteriales; family Sphingobacteriaceae; genus Pedobacter; species Pedobacter agri. The sequence goes on along the minus strand of NZ_AJLG01000009.1, from coordinate 2,657 downwards.
AAAGCAAATGCTTTGGAGCTCTTTTTTGTTGTATTAAATTTTAATGGCCTTTAATTCCATAGTAATCATGGAGACTGCTATCCAAACTCAGACGTTTAATTCATTTTTCTTTCTCGTTTTCATGATTAAAAACATCACCATGATGGAAAGTATAATCATTATAAGGTAGCTATAGGAAAGATTAGCTTCATCTTTTGCTGGGATAAGATTAACGATCCCATAACTCAGAAACGACACAATAACATAAGTAATACCACCAGTTAAACCACCTGCAATACCTGCATTTTTTGGAAATTTACTTAAACAAAAAGTAAAATAGTTATTAAAAGTAAAACCAGCACCAATGTGAATAATGAACGCGAAAAAGATGAGCGAATATAAGTTGCTAACGAAATTTAAACTTACAATCATTAAGACTACAAAAAGAACCTGTAATACTGAATTAATCATCAGCCTGCTAAAAAATGGCTTGTTAATGGTTGCCTTACCGATAAAACCGCCTACCATCCAGGCAAATCCTAAAATTAAAGAACTGTAACCTGCAATAACTGGCGAATATTTCAGTTCGTGTTCGATGATGAAAGGCCCTGTCATGTTATAAACCATTACCATACAATATGCCAGACCCAACATTACAATTCCTAGGGTAAAGCTGGTGGTCTTGATCATGTCGATGTAAATGCCAGTGATTTTTTTCAATTGAAAATCAGTAAAATGTTTTAAGGTTTCTCCGCTAAACAGAAATTCGAGCACCGCAAAAACCATTGCGAAACCTGCCAAAAAATAGAAATTTGATTCCCATCCAAAGGCAGTATGTAAATATCCGCCAACAAATGGTGCTATAATCGGACCAGTAGACCAGATAATGGAAAACAGGCTTAAATAATGTTTTAGTTTCTCTCCTGTAAATAAATCGACAAAATAAGCTCGTTTCGCTACTACAATTGCGCCTACCGAAAGACCATGAATAATCCGCATGAGATATATCAGATAGATATGATGTGTTGTTGCAATTACAATACTGGCCATGGCAAATACCAGCAAACTATATAATCCAATCTTGTAACGCCCGAAACTATCAAGCAAGCTTCCGACAAAAAGTTGTGCCACACCATAACTAATCAGAAAAATACTCAGCGTAAGTTGAACCTGAACATTGCTTACATTCATTTCGCCAGCCATAGTAGGTAATGATGGAATGTAAATATCAGTAGCAAAACCAGAAAGTGGAATCAATGCAAAAGCCAGAATTGTGGCAACACTTTGGTTTTTCTCCTTGATATATGATGTTTTAATAGCAGATGATGGCATGTTGATCAACAGGAAGAATGAATAATTTCAATTATGGTGGCAAAAGTAGCTTTTTATCATCCTTAATAAACTAAGCGAATTAAATAAACACACAGAGATTACAATAGCGCCAAAATCTTCTGAATGAAACATCGTTCATTGGAATAGTTATCAATTAAAAAGAATTTTTATTCCAAAAATCGGTCGCTTATAAATTTATATCTCGCTTTAAACGTTTTTAACTGATATTTTTATAAGTTTGAAGAATACAACAAGCAAACTAAAATGTTCGAGAAGCTATTCAGAAAGAAATCGATTTCCAAAATATTAAAAGATGCGGCAAGCGGTTATGGCGACCATGATAATACCCTTCACAAAACACTTGGTGTACGTGATTTAACAGCTTTTGGTATTGCGGCAATCATTGGCGCTGGAATTTTCAGCACCATTGGTAAAGCCAGTGCCGATGGCGGACCAGCAGTGATCTTCTTATTTATTTTTACTGCGGTGGCTTGTAGTTTCGCTGCTTTTGCCTATGCGGAATTTGCTTCGATGGTTCCTGTTTCAGGTAGTGCTTATACCTATTCGTATGTGGCATTTGGCGAGTTGGTGGCATGGATCATCGGTTGGTCGTTAATCATGGAATATTCCATAGGAAATATAACGGTAGCCATTTCCTGGTCTGATTATTTTACAGGATTACTCTCCACGATAAAAATTCCTTTTCTAGGAATAAACGGCATCCATGTTCCGGATTGGGCAACAATGGATTATTTAAGTGCTTACAACGGCCATAAAACTGCCGAAGCTTTGCTTGCTGCAGGAAAAAATCTGGCTGGTCTGGATACTGCAACTGCATTGGCTAATAATGCCTGGTTAACTGCCCCTCAAATTGGAGGATTCCATTTAGTGGCCGATATTCCGGCCTTAGGCATCATTATCCTGATTACCTGGTTAATTTATCGCGGTATGAAAGAAAGCCGCAATGCCAGCAATGCTATGGTTGTGGTCAAATTAGCCGTTATTTTATTGGTTTTAGCTGTGGGCATATTCTATGTTGATGTTAAAAACTGGGATCCATTTGCACCTAATGGCGTATCGGGTATTTTAAAGGGCGTTTCCGCTGTATTTTTCGCGTATATTGGTTTTGATGCCATTTCTACTACCGCCGAAGAATGTAAAAATCCGCAACGCGATTTACCTCGCGGTATGATGTGGGCAATCATTATCTGTACCATTTTATATGTAGCAATAGCATTAGTTTTAACGGGGATCGTGAAATCAGATACACTTGCTGTTGGTGATCCATTGGCATTCGTTTTTGATCAGATCAACCTGAAATTAATGAGCGGAATTATTGCCGTAAG
>NZ_AJLG01000008.1 GCF_000258495.1 Pedobacter agri PB92 | reverse complement strand
ATAATAGAAATAGATTACATTAAAATATTATTTTCTGGCGTAAGGGCTGGTGGTAAATTAGTTTCATCTAACATATCCCTCATATCAATTTCCATTGTTCTGGAAATATTGGTAATCGGAACGTCGTTTGCGCTGCCTTCGAATGGATTGGTAGAACTCTCCCCTACTACATCTAAGGTGTTGAAAACCCAGGTTAATAAGATAGCGAAAGGAATATTTAGCCAAATCGAATAGCCCTCTATTAAAGTTCCGCTACCCAATTTATTAAAATCGTTTAATAAACCATAAGGCACCAGAAAAACAAAAAGATTAAGCATAATACTCGCTATTGATGAAAAATGGCGAGGATAGGGAAAGTTTTTGATTCGTTCGGCTTTGCCCTGATTATCGTAGAAAGCAGCAATGCCGGCCTGCAAAGATTGTAGCTGCAAATCAGAAAAGCTTCCTGCAGTTGCCAGTTTATTAATATGATTAGATTGCAAAGCCATGATTTGCGTTGCTTTATTTTTCTTCGTTAAAATGTAGGCCAATTCTTCTGCTGAAAGGTATTGAGCCAAAACATCTTCCAGCTTATTTGTTTTTTCTGCAGTGTGATAATTTTGGGCATATTCAATATTTCTTAGATCATTCATATTTTCCCAAACGCGATTTTCCCTCAATTGAAAACGGAGTGCAGTTAACCAGGCAAAGTGACGGTAAAATATGATCTGCACATCTTGCTGTTTGTTTTTTGACCGTAAGAGATCTCTTACCATTACACCGAAAGAACGACTTACATTGATGATTCCACCATAAATTTGGCGGGCTTCCCATAACCTGGCGTAGCTGGCGTTATTTTTAAAACCAATAATAAATGAAACCGCAGTACCCAATAATGCCACCGGAACCCATGAAATGGAGAGAAACGTAAATCCACAAAAGTGATAAAGTACAGTAGGGATTACAGCAAGTATTGTTAAGCGATAAATATCGCGACGAGTCCAAAGGATAAACTCTTTTAAAGAATATTTCTTTCCGGCATGCATAAAAGTAGGTTTTAGTTTGGGATATTATCTGAGGGATGGGCGAAGATAGAGAAATTTGTAAAATTCGATTGGGAGTTTCTGGAGAAACTTTAATCGCACCGTTAACCTGCGTAAAATAAACCCGGTTGAAGTGGAAATACTTTTTGTTGCAGCAACATCAATCAAAGCTATATTGCTGAGGCACAAAGTAGATGCGTTGTTTCTTAGGACGACAAAAGTTTACAAAAAGATTGAAACGAAAAACGGGGCTGTCGTAACCGATGCCCCGCTGAAATTGCTTTCCTCTAAATTTAAAATCTAGAGTTTCCATATAATATTTGGTTATGGTTCTATTGGATAATAAAAATCTCCATCACGAATCTTAATGCTATTCTACCGCTGCTCTAAACATTAAAGCACCCACCGTTAAATTTGTACGACTATCAATCAAAATAGCTGAACCATTTGCCCGGTTATCATCGTATAAATCGAAAGCCAAAGCATCAGCTGTTTTCACAATGACACGGCCAATATCATTCAGTTTGAACTCATCAGCAGCATGTTTCTCTAAAGTATTGATATCAACTTTATGCAGAATCTCGCTGATTTTACATTTCGTTACTTTGCTATTATGCTGAATTAAATACATTATCGAAGTATCCAAAGCTCGGCCGTCCATCCAGCACAAATCGGCCTCAATTAATTTAGATTCTTGCGGCAAAGCTGTTGCATTAACAATCGTATCGCCCCGGCTAATGTCCACATCATCTTTTAAATGAATAGTTACTGACTGACCTGCATGTGCTGCATCAGGCGCTTGGTCGAAAAATTCGATTCTCTCAATGGTAGAACTTGCGCCTGAGGGTAAAATCGTAACCTTATCATTCAGGTTAAAAGTGCCGCTTAACACGCGACCAGCATAACCACGGTAGTCATGTAATTCATCTGTTTGCGGACGAATAACCCACTGAACCGGCATACGGGCCAATTGAGATTTATCAAGATTATCGGTATCAACTTTCTCCAAAAAGTGCAATAAGCTTTCTCCATCGTACCACTCCATACGGTCAGAATTTTGAACGATATTATCGCCTTTTAATGCACTTACCGGAATATAATTTACATCCTTAAGCTTAAGCTGTTGCGCCAAAACTTTGTATTTATCGATAATTGACTGGTAAACAGCTTCGCTATAATCAACCATATCCATTTTATTGATACAAACCACAATATGTTTGATGCCCAATAAAGAAACCAGATATGAATGGCGAATGGTTTGTTCTACCACACCGTTTCTAGCGTCGATTAAAATGATGGCTAAATTAGCCGTTGAAGCGCCTGTAACCATGTTTCTGGTGTACTGTATATGTCCTGGTGTATCAGCGATAATGAATTTTCGTTTATCGGTTTGGAAATATTTGTAAGCCACATCAATGGTAATTCCCTGCTCACGCTCTGCTCTTAAACCATCTGTTAAAATGGCTAAATCTATTGTTCCATCATCGTTTTTGCGGTTTGAGCTCTGTAAAGCTTCTAACTGGTCGGCTAAAATGGAATCTGTATCGTATAACAAACGGCCGATTAAGGTGCTTTTACCATCATCTACGCTGCCTGCTGTGAAAAATTTTAATATGTTCATGTTTTTAGTATTAAGCTATTAGTATCAAGAATAATAGCAGTCTACAATTTCGATACTCGTACTTAGTTATTTAAAGGTTAAGTTTTTTTTATTTTGTATCCAATGATGATTCTTGATACATACTACTTGCTCTCCCTTAAAAATATCCACCCTTTTTCCTGTCTTCCATGGCTGCTTCGGAAACTTTATCGTCCATACGGGCGCCACGTTCTGAAATTTTTGAGGAACTGATTTCGGAAATAATATCATCAATTAAAACCGCTTCTGATTCTACCGCAGCTGTGCAAGACATATCGCCCACTGTACGGAAACGTACTTGTTTGCGAAAAACGATATCTTCATCATCCATATTTAAAAATGGTGAGGCAGCCATTAACTGGCCATTTCTGGTAATAACTTCACGTTCGTGAGCGAAATAAATACTCGGCAATTCAATATTTTCTCTGCGGATGTAATTCCAAACGTCTAACTCCGTCCAGTTACTGATGGGGAAAACACGGACGTTTTCTCCTTTGTGGATTTTACCGTTATAAATGTTCCAAAGCTCCGGGCGTTGGCGTTTTGGGTCCCATTGTCCAAACTCATCGCGAACAGAAAAAATACGTTCTTTTGCTCTGGCTTTTTCTTCATCTCTACGGGCTCCGCCAATACACGCATCAAACTGGTATTTAGCAATGGTATCTAACAAGGTAACGGTTTGTAAAGCATTTCTACTGGCATTTTTACCAGTTTGTTCTACCACCTTACCCTGGTCGATAGATTCCTGAACTGAGCCAACGATTAATCTTTCACCAATCCTTTCAATCATTTTATCGCGATAATCTATCGTTTCCTGAAAGTTATGCCCCGTATCAATATGCACTAAAGGAAATGGAAATTTTCCCGGACGAAAAGCTTTTTCTGCCAAACGAACTAAAGTAATGGAATCTTTTCCGCCAGAAAATAATAAGGCAGGTTTCTCAAATTGCCCTGCAACTTCACGTAAAATGTGAATCGCCTCGGCCTCCAGTTCATCTAAGTAATCGAAATTATATGTACTCATTTGTTAATGTTGTAAAGTTTGGTTGCTGAATGTTGGAATGTTCCTTATTCAAATTATTTGTTGTTGATGTCGTTAATGTGAATAATTAAATCCTCCCCCTGCCCCCTCCAAAGGGGGAACCCCTCATAGCTTGCTATTCACGTTGCAAAGCTTAGTCTCACGGCTTTAATCTTTTCACTTTAATCTTAGCTCTAAGCTTTCTCTGTTGCATGCAAACCACATTCCTTTTTACTTTGGTCTTCCCACCACCATCTTCCGGCTCTAAAATCTTCGCCGGGTTGTACTGCTCGTGTACATGGTGCGCAGCCGATGCTTGGAAAACCTTTATCGTGTAAGGTATTGTAGACGATGTTATTTTCCTTGATGTAGCTTTTCACATTCTCTAAAGTCCAATCGAAAATAGGGTGAAATTTTATCAATTGATTGCCCTCATCCCACTCTAAATCATGCATATCTTCACGGTTAGCGCTCTGCTCAGCCCTGATTCCCGTAACCCAAATTTCATTGCCTGTTAATGCTCTTTTTAAGGGTTCAATTTTACGGATATAGCAACACTCTTTTCTGTTTTCAACCGATTCATAAAAGCTGTTTGGGCCTTTAGTGTTTACCATATCCTGCAAAAGTTCATTCTTTGGATAATAAGCGTAAATTGGCTTGTTGTAAACTTCTAACGTACGGTTCCAAACGTAATAGGTTTCAGGAAATAATCGTCCGGTTTCTAAAGTGAAAACTTTTATTGGAATATTATTCGCGAAAATTAAATGCGTTATGGCTTGGTCTTCCCAACCAAAACTGGTGGAAAAAATAATTCTATCTGCATACTTTTTTGCCAGATAGTTTAATTTATCTATTGTATTTAATCCCTGAAGTTCTGTTTTTAACTCCTCTACGCTCATCACTAAATTAATTTTAAAAAAAATAGTATCACGCTACGCAAGCTTACCAGCATGACAATAATTCCTACAGCCACCATGATGGTTTTTGCTGAAATCTTGTTTGATACTCTTGCTGCTATTGGAGATGCAATGGCGCTACCAATAATTAAACCAACCACAGCTTCCCAGTATTTACCGCCTAACATCGTAAAAAAAGTTAGGGAACTCAAAGTAGCGATGAAAAATCTGCTGATTTTTACCGTTCCAAGAGAAAATAAAGGATGACGACCGCCTGCAATTAAACTTGAAAGCACAATTGAACCCCAGCCGCCACCAAAGGCCGCATCGATAAACCCGCCAACGAAACCTAAAAACCCGATTTTCTTAATCTTTTTGTCGCCTCTTTTTCTTTTGATATTAAAGGCTTTCATTAAAATTATCCCGCCCAAAATTAAAGTATAAACACCAACTACAGGCTTAACATAAGCACTATAATGCTCTAGCGATGATAAAATGTATGCACCCAAAACGGCACCAATCACAGCTGGAATAATGAGTATTTTAAACAGTTTCCAGTTAACGTTTCCCATCCTATAGTGCATCCAGCCGGCAATGCCGTTACTTAACACTTCAGAAATGTGGATGGCCATACTGGCTGAGGCTGGTGGCAAACCCATAGCCAACGAGAATGAGGCTGTAGTGACGCCATACGACATTCCGATGGCGCCATCAATTAAGGCGAAAACAAATCCTGCCCCCAAAAACCAATAAAATAAAGGGTCGATATTAATTAAGAAAGTTTGAAATTCTGGCTCCGTATTCCAAAGGGTAAAACCAATTGAACCGATTAACAAAATTGCAGCAGCCCAAATTAGCCACTTTATATTTCTTTCTGCGAAGCTTTTGCGTGGGTTAATTAAACTCTGTGTAACCTTATTTAGCTTTTTAACTTTTGCAGAAAAATCGCCATTTAAGGTTTGGCGCAAGGCACTCATATTTTGTAAAGTTTCATCCAGCTCTGCTGGAATCCCCTCATTTAAAATCTGTTTTAATCGCTTTGCGATAGTTGGCGATTTGCCGTTTGTAGAGATGGCAATTTTTAAATCACCTTTTTGAACAATAGAACCTAAGTAGAAATCGCATAAATCGGGTTTATCGGCTACATTGATGAGCAAACCTTTTTCATGCGTTACGGCTCTAATTTCTTCGTTTAAAATATTATTATTTGTGGCCGCGAAAACGATATCAATGTTTTCCAAATCAGAAACATCGAAACTTTTCTGTTTCACTTTTATTTGCGGATAATCTGCAATAAGTGCGTAAACCTCGGGTGAGACCATTTCTGCTACAATCGTAATCTTGGCATGATGACTATTGTTTACAATTGCTGTTAATTTTTCAAGACCAATATTTCCTGCACCAATTAATAATGTACGCAGTTTGTTCAGCTTAATAAAAACCGGGAAAAGCTGATTTCCTTTCTCTTCTTCAGAGAAAACCGCTGCATTATCGGGTTGATTAGGCAATACTTGCATATTGTTTTACTAAGGTTTTGAACGATGGATGTAGCGAAACCACTTCGCCGAAAATTAATAGTGCAGGCGCTTTAACATTTTCTTGTTTGGCCAAATTTTCGATGGTTTCTACCACACCAACAACTAACTTTTCATCTGCTGCTGAACCATTTTGTACTACAGCTGCCGGCAAGTTATGTCTTCCTGCGGCTTTGAAAATTTCGACAATTTTAGCTAGTTTTTTTAGTCCCATTAAAACCAAAACAGTGGCATTTGATTCCGCAGCCTGATAAATATCATTAGAAACCTCACCTGAAGTGGTAGTTCCCGTAATTACCCAAAAGCTTTCGCTTAATCCGCGGTGCGTAACTGGAATTTGTTGCAAACCCGGAACACCAATAGAACTCGAAATACCTGGAATTACATCAACCGGAATGCTGTAAGATGCAGCGTAATCCAACTCCTCATATCCTCTGCCAAAAACAAACGGGTCGCCGCCTTTTAAGCGTACCACATGACCATAATTTAAGGCATAATCAATCATTAATTTATTGATGGTTTCTTGCGGATATGAATGTTCTCCAGAACGTTTACCCACATAAACTTTTATGGCTTCAGCTGGAGCGTGTTCTAGTAATGCCTCATTTGTTAAAGCATCATATAATACCACATCAGCAGTTTGTAAAGCTTTTACCCCTTTTAAAGTTAATAAATCCGGGTCACCCGGACCAGCACCTAAAAGCGTAATTTTTGATTCTTTATATTGATTAACCATATCCTTTTAATTATTGAATGGGAGAATTTTGAATGAGTGATTGTTTATACTAGCGATTTCACAACTCGCAGATTCAATCAGTCTACACTTCAATAATTCTCTCATTTCTTTTCACCTTAATTTGATTTAAAAATGCTTCAGCTTCGCTAAAATACTTCGCTGCGAATTCAGCTGTTGGTTCATTTTTGTTGATTTGTAAAACTAAATCTGAAAAATTGGTCGATAAATTAAATTCGCCTGTTTCCACATAGTGATTATCAAACTCTCTGATGACGCCAACCTGAGTACTGCTGTTGATGCCCTTATCTAAAAGCAATGATTTTGCAGCGCTAACGAAAGTGCTGTAGGTATGATAAATCGCATCAGCGTAAGCGCCTTTATCTAAATTTTGTTTAGCCCAGCCAAATTTCTCATCAGCCTCTAAAAGTAAAGTGGCGACCAAATCGATAACAACGCCAGCACATTCTCCAACCCCAATAGCGGTCACAAACTGCTCTACATTCCCCCAGTCTACAAATTCTTCCTGCTGAAGATTGGTTAAATCGGCCAGTGGTTTCAATAACTGATAAAAATGGTCTTTGCCTCTTCTATCATAATATTGATGGAAATTTTCTTCTGCTTCGTTATTGGCCTTAAAATCATTTAAAATGAAATGTAAAACACTGGTTGCTCTTTTAGATGGCACCTTAATTACGCGTTCAGCCACCCGGCCAACGCCGTTGCCAACCGTTCCTCCACCCAACATGACCTGAACAGCCGGAACAACTTTTCCTTCTGCCTTAACCGAACTGCCATGGAAACCAATTTCGGCCAAACCATGCTGCCCGCAAGAATTCATGCAGCCACTGATTTTAATTTTGATGTTCTTCTCATAAATAAATTCAGGGAAATCAGTGTAAATTACTTCTTCCAGCACTTCTGCCAATGTCATGGAGTTTGAAATCCCCAGGTTGCAAGTATCTGTACCCGGACAAGTCGTGATATCAGCCAAACTATCAAAACCAGCAGTGGTAAAACCAATTTTATTTAAGGCAGTGTATAATGATGGCAATGCCTCTTTACGAACAAATTTCAATAACAAGCCCTGATTTTGGGTTACTCTGATTTCATCTGCCACATAAGGCTTAATGGCATCAACGAAAGCACGGGCTTTATCCGTTTTGATATCTCCAACCTGAACTTTCACATAAACAGCATAAAAACCATCCTGCTTTTGCTCCACTACATTTGTTGCCGACCAATGTTTATAATGTGCCTCATTCAGAATTTCGACTGCGGCGTATTCTTGTTCCAGTGGCAAAGCCGGTTGAGGAACAGCATCTCGATCAATTGCGAAAGTTTTTACTTTGTTTGCAATTCGTTCTTCAGCAACCAAGCGTAAAACTTCTTCCAAACCTAACTTTTGAACTAAATATTTCAAACGGGCTTTATTTCTATTGCTGCGCTCTCCGTAGCGGTCGAAAACACGAAGAACCGATTCTGTGAAAGGAATTAATTGGTCTTCAGGTAAAAACTCATGAACAGCACTTGCCAAAAACGGCTGTGCACCTAAACCACCAGCAAATAAAACCTTGAAGCCACGTTCGCCATCTTTGTTAATTTTTGGAATAAAACCTAAATCGTGGATATAGCTGAAAGCTGTATCCTTATCGCTCGATGAGAAAGAGATTTTAATCTTCCTACCCATTTCCTGGCAAATCGGATTACGTAAAAAATATTTGAAAACCGCATGTGCATATGGAGAAACATCAAACGGTTCATCTTTATCAATCCCGGAATTTGGCGATGCGGTAACATTTCTAACCGTATTTCCGCAAGCCTCACGAAGCGTGATATCATTTTGTTCGAGTTTCGCCCAAAGCTCTGGTGTTTTATCCAAACTCACGTAGTGCAATTGAATATCCTGACGCGTGGTTAAGTGTAAATTTCCACTGCCATACTCATCAGCGATATCAGCAATACGCAATAACTGCTTAAAAGTTACTTTCCCAAACGGCAGTTTAATGCGAATCATCTGTACGCCTGGCTGCCTTTGTCCGTAAACACCGCGGGCTAAGCGTAAACTTCTAAACTTTTCATCATGGATGGTTCCATCGCGAAAAGCCTTGATTTTATTCTCTAAATCTATGATGTCCTGCTCGACGATAGGATTTTCGAGTTCTGTTCTGAAACTTTGCATAGTGTGTTGTTAGCTTTATTCAAAAAATGCCTCTCTTGTACTGAGAAGCATCTTCATATTTTATACTTAATAAATTATTCGTATAGCCTCTGTTACAATGCTTTACAACAACAGCGCATCATTTTGAATGATATCGAATTCAGTATAAAATTAATGTTCATCTGTCAAATATATAAAGTATATAGGAATAGTCGTAATTTTTCTTAAAAAAATTGCTTATCCTTTGAGAAATAAGCAAATAAATCTTTAAATATTGTCTATACCAAGCTTTAAGGTATCTTCTCTTCCGATAACGTCAGCAATGCTGGTTTCACTTAAAACCTTAAGTGTAGCATCTCTAACATCGATAAATGCACTTCTAATACCGCAGGTTTTTTCATCTACGCATTCATCGCATTTATGATAGAAATTCAAACTGGCACACGGAACCATCGCAATCGGACCATCGGTTACCCTCATCACCTGAACTAACAGAATTTCTTCAGGTTTCTTGTTTAAACTGTAACCGCCGCCAGCACCCTTCTTACTATACAAAAAGCCGGCGTTGCGTAAATCTAACAGGATTTGTTCTAAAAACTTTTTAGGGATATGCTCCTCCTCAGCAATCTTTGAGATTTGCATAGGTGGTTTTTCTACATTTTTGCCAAGTGCAACTAGTGCTTTTATGGCGTATTTAGTCTTTTTTGATAGCATATTTGTACAAAGCTAATAAAAGAAAGTAAAATATGAAACATCGGGTATTGATCCAATAAACCATTTATCATCATTTACCAAAAAAGTTTATCTTTGCGCACATACATTATAGTTAATGCTGAAAAACATTGATTTTTTAAACATCAGAGATCGCAAAATAAGCATTGAATCTAAATTGTTTGCTGTATTGTGTTTATGTCTTATTATCGTTTCGATAATCAGTATCATCTCAAATTTTATTATTGGATTATCCTGGACAGTAAATCTTTCCATCACGTTTAATCTCATTATCCATTTTTCATTTTACTACTACGCGTTAAAAGATAGGGTTTCAGAAAGCGGCCGCTTCTGGTATTTTATGTTTAACTGTGCTACCATGTTCCCCGCCTGGTTCTTAAACGGTGGATCGCTGGGTTCTACACCGGTATTCTTAATATTTTACCTCAGCGTGGGCATTCTTTCATTGTCGAAAAGATATACAGGTTGGTTTATTTTGATATTTTCTGCGACAGCAATGCTTTGTCTGGTTTTCGAAAATATTTTTCCTTCGCTCATTACACCCTACCCTAATGAAGCAACAAGAAGTTTCGATTTAATCTGTGCGTTTTTCAATATCTCATTTATGATGATTCTGATGCTTGTTTTTTATAGAAAAGTGGCAGAGTTTGATCAGTTTTTGCTTCTAAAAAACAAAGAACGATTAGAAGCTTCCCAACAAAACTTAATTCTTGCCAAAGAAGCGGCTGAGTCAGCAACAATTGCCAAGTCAACTTTTTTGACCAACATGAGCCATGAAATCAGAACACCACTTAACGGAATCATCGGGGCTTCCGAACTTTTAAAATTAACCAAGCTGGATGACGAACAATCAGAGCTGCTTAATACATTGCAGGCCAGTAATAGCATCATGATTGATATTGTGAATGATTTGCTTGACATTTCGAAAATTGAAGCCAATAAAATGGAAATCCATAACCATCCCTTTAACTTTCGAAATTGTATAAAGGACGCAGAAAATATCATCAGGCCATTATTCAATAGCAAAAACGTACAATTATTAATCGAAGTAGCTAAAGATGTACCTGATATTGTTATCGCTGATGAAATTCGATACAAACAAATCATCATCAACCTGCTTAGCAATGCGATAAAGTTCACAGAGGTTGGCTACGTGAGGTTGAACGTCATATTTTCTTCAGAAAGTAATACGCTGATTTCATCTATTAAAGATACAGGAATAGGAATTGATCAGGAAGACATGGAAAAGCTTTTTCGACCATTTTCTCAGATTAATCCATCGCTTACCAGAAAATTTGGTGGAGCTGGCTTAGGCCTGGCCATTTGCAGAAAACTTGCAGAAATGATGGGTGGCAATATTTCAGCGGTCAGCGAACCTGGCATGGGTTCAGAATTTACATTCAAAGCCTTGATTGAGCAGCATTACAACAATAAAATATCAAAACCGCATCATCCAAAAACGAATAACAATTCGTTACCGATTGCTGGCATACACATCCTCATCGCGGAAGACAACATTTTTAACCAGATGATTACCTCAAAAATGCTCGAAAAAGCTGGCTATAAATTTAGTATTGCCAGTGATGGTGTTCAGGCCTTAGAGATGGCGAAAGATGTTCACTACAACATTGTTTTGATGGATATGCAAATGCCACACATGGATGGCGTAGCCGCAACAATTGAAATTCTAGAACTTTACAAAAACAAAGATATTACCCCACCGGTAATAATTGGGTGCAGCGCCAATGCCATGCAGGAAGATAAATACAAATGCCTGAATGCTGGAATGAAAGATTTCCTACCTAAACCATTTACTTTAGATGATATTCGTTCCGTAATGATTAAATGGACAAAAGTTGATTAGTAACTTAATCAAACTATCGTAAAAATATTTTAACGGATTAGTTTTGATCGAATTAATCGTAGTTTAAAATCTATTTTTACGGCCATTTAGCTTATTATTTATGAAAAGAAAGATTAACATCTTCCCTATACTCGTCATTATTTTAGTTTTTTTTTGCCCTGAATGCCTACGTGCTTTCGGGTTTTGGCACCTTTAGCCCGTCTGCTTCTTTCGCTCCGTTTTTTTGGGTATTTGTGATATCATTAACAGTAGCGCTGTTTTTTGCAATTAGCCAGATGCGGGCGCACGGCATGAGTAAATTTTTTCAAATCATTACACATGTATTTTTAATTATGCTCACTGCCGAGGTGGTTTTCGCATTTTTTCTGCTCGTTGGCGATGTATTTGGCTTTTTATTATCGATACCTTCCAGCTTCGAACCGCAAGGTTATCAGGCTTTAGGCAGAAATGTTTACTGGGTAGATTTTGCCTTCACCATGTTCTGCTTAACAGTGGTGTTATTTATCTTCGGAATAATAAGAGGTAAATACGCCTACAGAGTTATCAAACACACTTTATATTTCGATGACTTGCCTAAAAGTTTTGACGGTTTTACCATCACTCAAATTTCTGATGTGCATGCAGGAAGCTTTACCAAGCCCAAACAAGTTCAGAAGGGAATAGATCTTATTAATGCACAAAAAAGCGATTTATTTGTATTTACCGGAGATCTTGTTAATAATGCCGCATCTGAAATTGTTCCCTACATTGGCCACTTTTCTCAAATTGAAGCACCTTTCGGTCAGTTTTCAGTTTTAGGAAATCACGATTATGGCGACTACGTGAAATGGCCATCAGAAACTGATAAAACAAATAATTTGCAGCAGTTAAAAGCTCACCATGCAGCACTTGGATTTAGACTTTTACTTGATGAACATGTTGAATTGACCAAAGATGGAGAGAAAATAATCCTGGCTGGAATTGAAAACTGGGGACTTGGGTTTGGGGAACGTGGTGATTTGCAAAGGGCATTGGCAGGCACTTCGGCAACAGATTTTAAAGTATTACTGTCTCACGATCCTTCTCACTGGGAAGCACAGGTAAAGAATAATCCTTCTAAAATTCAACTGGCTTTGGCTGGGCATACCCATGGCATGCAATTTGGCATTGAAGCTTTTGGCATAAAATGGAGTCCGGTTAAATACCGCTATAAGCATTGGGCGGGAATTAAATCTGAAAATGGTCGATATCTAAATGTAAACAGGGGTTTTGGTTTCATTGGCTTTTCGGGCAGAGTTGGTATCTGGCCAGAAATTACGGTGATAGAATTGAAAAGAAAAGTTTAATTACCACAGCTGTAACTAAAAGTATAGTAGATAATTTGATTGATAAATGGTATCTTGCTCTGAAATTATGACCATATGAAATTTGTTTTACTTCTTCTATGCTCACTATCAGTTTCAGAGGCACCAAGCATTGAAAAGGACCGGGATCGTTGGAAACCTTATTATTCGGATGTTGCGCCACAGAAAACTGCCGATAAATGGTTTCTTCCATTTGATATAGCTGACCGCAGCAACATACGAAATATCAGCATCATTAGTATTTTTGGCGATCATAGAGATAGCTACTACAAGGGTCATATCCATACCGCTATAGATATTAACCCTGTAAAACCAAAGGCTAAATTAATACCAGTTTATGCGATGGCGAATGGAGTGGTTTGTTCGGTTCACCTGGGCGAAAACCAAAAAACGGTCGTTGTTCGTCATACTATGAAAGACGCCAAAACTATGTTTACCAGCTACAAACACTTAAAAGAAGTTTATGTAAGTAATGGAAAACAAGTTGACAAGAACACTAAACTAGCCCGTTTATTTACCAAAGAAGAAAGCAAGAAATATGGGGGCGATTATCATCATCTCCATCTGGAAATCAGGAAAAAATTTGATGATTATGGCTGTGCCAGTTGGTTAACCTTTAACAATGCTCAGCTCAATGAACGATTTTATAATCCTCAGGATTTTCTAAAACAAAATATCAAATGAATTAATGAGTTGGTAACATTTACATCAACTTAAAACCTTTTACACACAAAAAATTTATAATGGAAATTGCTACAGGCATAAACCTAATCAACCAATTTCCATGTTTTACTCAGAATTTGCGGGTAAATGAAATAGATATATATTCGTTTAAGAAGCGTTAATTTAGAATCGGGGAATAACCTAAGGGTTAGTCCCTGTTCTTGTTTTGGCCCTTTTTTGTCCTCCGTTTGCTTATCACCTTGCCAGCTGGGGATAATCATTTACCGTAACAGCTATAAATATTTTTGTTTCATAAGATTGGCCGAGGTTCACATTTTATTGGTACAATTTATACAGTTGTGGCGCATAAATCGCTGATTAAAGTAAAATGTAAAAACTATTTAAATAATCTCGAGACATCAAAACCAGATAGATTCGATTTCGCACAAAGGGAACACGCATAAACATCAGGAGCGTTATTATTTAGACAGACAAATAAAATCAGACATAAATACTTAAAAACCAGTATTGTAATAAAATTTATTTGTAGATAAATTAGTGCGTTTTTTTAAAATCCTTGAGGGGAAAATAACATTTTCGGAACGAACTAATGAAATGGAATAAGGATTAACCGATGGTTTAATTATTGACGGATTGATTTAATTATGGCCTTTTTTGATCTACACAGCCACCCAGGATTGAAAACATTGTTTCTTCCTCAAAATGGAAATCAGCTTTCAGCATGGCGAACACTTTCTCCAAAAGATGGAATTCTCGGCAATATTTTAGAATCTCAGGCATCACTTAAATTATTGTTTGAGAAAGGGAATATCAATTTGATTTGTTTAACGCTCCATCCGCCCGAAATTGGAATGATAGATCAGGTACTCCTAAAAATTGCTGCAAAATTTTTGTTTCCAACGCTAATTAACGCTGATCGTCTGAGAGAGATGTACACATTAACTGCTTCCTATCAGGAAACTTTTCATCAGGAATTTTTGAATATTACTGCTGCCCCACGAGCGGAGGATGATATCAGCCCAGCTAAAAAATTAAAATTGCTAACAAGCATACACGATTATAACCCAGAAGATTTCGATACCCTTCACATTGTTTTAAACATAGAAGGCGGACATACGTTTTATGATTTAAATAACCGCGTAAAGGATATTGAAAAAGTAATAGATAATTTCAATGCGTTTGTTGCAAAAGGATATAAAATCTTATACTTTACTCCTACTCATTTAACACCAAATGAATTTATCACCCATGCTTATGGCAATAAAATTTTAACCAAGGGGCCGCTTCTGCCAAAAGGAATTGGGTTTAGCCCTTATGGAAAAAGAATAGTTGAAAACGCCTACCAGAATGGTGTACTTATTGATATTAAACACATGAGTTTGGTATCAAGAAGGATTTTCTATCAACTCCGAAAAAGAGGTTACCTTCTCCGGAAACCTATTATTGCAAGTCACGTTGGTTTAGTTGGTAACTCATGGAATTTCTTTAACCAGGATGTCATCAACCCAATAAAAAAAAGCTATGGATATAAAGTTCACTGGCTAAAAAATGCCGGTATTTTTGATGATACATATTTTTACCCTCTTTCTATTAATTTATACAATGAAGATGTGAGAGAGATTTTGGAAAGCGATGGATTGATCGGCCTATCACTTGATGTTAGGATTTTAGGTGGGAAAGATAAACCCGGCAGCATACAGAAAGATTTCTACAGCCACGAAGAATTTGAGCTGTTAATGTCGGAAAATGCTGATCAGCAAATTGAACTGCTCTGCAAAAATTTGCAAGAAGGCACAATTAACAATGGAGATACTAAAATCAATGCCAATAATCCCGAGCCAGAAGACCTTGAAGATTTGAAAGAAGGGGAAGATGAATTAAATGATATCATTTCGCAAAGAACAACTGATGGTCCCTTTAGAAAAAACTATAATTACCATTTGCGCTTAATTGTCAACCACTTGCTCAGAATATATCAAATTACCGAATGGGAAGACATGCCGATGCCATGGAATAATTTATGTATTGGTTCTGACTTCGATGGACTGGTCGAAGCCATTGACTGCTGTAGAAATGTTACAGAGTTTGATAGTTTCGCACTGGCATTGACTAAAGCGCTGGATATTGGTGCCAAACAAAAACAAATTGATTTAGGCTTAAGCGCTGAGAAAATTGTAGCCAAGCTGATGTACGAAAACGCCGTAAACTTTATGCAGAAAAACCTGACCTAACAACCTTGAGAAATTCTTACTTTGTCAATAGCTTCAAACTGATAGGCAGCAACTAATTTCCTTTTCGATAGGTATTTATAAACCCGCTTCATAAAAAGCTGTGATTCATCTACCGTCTCTGTTAGATGCATTTTTAAAACTTTAAGGGGTTCTTTTGTGAATTTAAGAAAGTCTGGCTAAAACAAATCTTCGGTTATTTAGTTTACCTTTAAGCGCAATAATTTTAAAGCACTCTATGATCATCTATCCCTTGCCACCAAACGAAAATGAACGACTTTCTGCATTGGGGGCTTACAATATTTTAGGCAGTGGAAAAGATTGTGATTTTGATGATCTAACGCGTTTGGCAGCTGAAATTTGCCAAACACCTATTGCTTTAGTCACAATTTTAGGGGAAGATACGCAATGGTTCAAATCTGGCTTCGGTACTGATATTAAACAGACGGCGAGAGAAGTTGCCTTTTGTTCGCATTCAATTGCCGGCAATGGCGATATTATGATTGTAAATAATGCAACGCAAGATCATCGCTTTGTAGAAAACCCATTGGTTACCGGCCACCCGGATATTGTTTTTTATGCCGGCGTTCCGTTAATAAACCCCGAAGGCTATGCCCTGGGCACCTTATGTGTAATTGATCATGAAGAAAAAGGATTAAGTGAAAGCCAGATCAATGCACTTAAAATTTTGGCCCGACAAGCACAGCATCAGCTGGAGTTGCGAAGAAAAGTCAGCGAATTGGAAAAAGTTAATACAGCCCTAAGTGAATCAAATCTGTTTATTGAAAAGTTTGCACAACGGGTAGCACACGATATTAAAAATCCGCTGGCGAGCATTATTCTTTCTGCTGAATCATTACGTAAGCGCTTTGATGCCGAAGGAGATGAAAAAGCTGTGAGATTGATCCAGATTGCTTTACGCTCTGCCAAAAACCTTGTTAATTATGTGGATGATATGCTTGATTATTCAAAAGCACCATCAACATTACTCGAAAAACAGGAAACAATTGATTTCAGGTTATTGCTCGAAAATTTAATCCCGATGCTGAACGTACCAAGAGATTTTAACATCAGCATGCCTGAACGGATCAACATTCATACATCGAAAATTGCGATTGAACAAATTATGTTGAATTTGCTCACCAACGCCATTCGCTACAATGATAAAGATAAACCGGAAATTCAGGTTTCCTGTACTTTAGCTGAAGACCAATATGTACTTCAGGTAAAAGATAATGGCAGAGGCATCTCTGAAGAGAATCTTGAAAAGATATTTTTCGAAGGTTTTACAGTGCAGGAGCACGATCGGTTTAACCGCAAAGGAAACGGATTGGGTTTAGATGCGGTAAGCAGCTTAGTTGGTAAAATGAGGGGAAGCATTAAGGTAGATTCTGTACTCAAGCAAGGTACAACCGTTTCCATTTCCCTTCCTAAGTAAGTGATATAAAAGCACCTTCACTTGCTAATGAAGGCTCTTTCTTTACTACATCTTCTTTGATGAAAGCGATTGATCTACCAATATTCCGTTATTCATTTTTAAACTGAAGGTAACCCTCCGTTTGGCCTTAAATTTAACTACAAATAAATCTTCATTACCTTTTAACGTGGCTTTGTTTCCAATATTTACAAACGTTGGATAAAGTACTTTACTGCCATCTGCATGCAAACGATCATAAGTTAAGTTTTCCATTGATTTTGTACCAATAGTATCAACACCCACATATTCATAATCTTTGCTATCGTATGGCAAAGCAAAGCTCAAAGCATTTACATCTTTTAGGCCAATGCCCTTTACTTTAATTTCTACGATCTCATCTTTTTGAAAAACTGATTTCGACACATTTAAAACGATTTTTCCATCTAATTCAGCTTTCGCAGATGTCCTTACGCCACCATCGAGCTGCGTCGCAACATTCGAAATATCAAAGGCATCAATTAATCCATTTTTATTAATATCACCCTTGCTGATGTAACCTTCGAAATCAGCATCACCTTTTCTCAATCCTGTATAATTGCTGTATGATGTAAAGTCATTACGATCGATGATTTTATCATTATTAATATCGCCGGCGATTGAAGCCTCACTTCCAGGAACCCTGAAAATGTACAATTCCCGTCCGGAGCCAAAACCTCCCGCTCCTTTTTCCACTGCGATTTTCAAATAACGGGCTGCCGGATTTCCGTTGAAGGAGATAATTTTCGGGTCACCATTGTTTTTCCAGTCAAAGTCGTTAACCTTTGTCCAGGCGGTTTTATCTTCGCTATAAAATACGCTGCCTTTCATTAATGTTCCGTTTCCTCCACCCTGACGTGGCAAGTAGCTTAAATGATCCAACTTGTTCACGCCTTTTAAATCTATAATCATTTCGAAAGGATCTGATTTTACACCCCATTTCGTATGCCAGATATTTGATTCATCGAAATCAAAAAGTTTTGAAATCCCCTCTCCACCCTGATTTTCAGCAGTGGTTTTTGCATTGATACCTTTGATTGCGTATTGCAAGGGATTGGCAGCAGTTGTAACATCCAATTCCGTCCATTTAGAAACCCCATCTTTATTCACAGACCTTAATTTGAGTGAGTATTTTGTTTCCGGAATCAAACCATCGAACAAAAGCGTAGTATCTTTTATCGTAGAGTAGAGCATTTCCTGGAAAAGAATTTCATAATAATCAGCATTCTGAACTTTATCCCATACTGGTTTAAAACTAAATGCTGTCCGATAACCCTCGTTAACTTTGAAATTTTGTGGAGCATGAAGCGATCCTTTTGAAACCAGAAGCTGATCACTCGGCTCAGATTTAAATCCTTTAATCTCCAAAACAATATCATTCTTTAGAATATTTGTGGCAGCAAGTTTCACTAATACCAGTGGATTTTTTATGATTTGAACTTTTTCAAAAGCTGATCCTTTACTACTAAACTGATTTAGATTTGGCTTCTCTTCATAAAAAAATACATTTTCGTTTTTAAGAAATTCTTCTTTGGATAATACCTCGGTTAATTTTATTTTGCTTTTCCCAACTTTTATAGCTATACGGCTTGGCTTTGCCGTTACATTAACATGCACTTCAGTCGTTTTTTCGGCAACAAAACCATCGAAATTACCCTTTGTGGCATTGATATGGATCAGGCTTACCGATTTGTTTACATCAGATTCAATTAGGGTAGTTGCCGCTTTTCCTGATTGATAAGCCTCGGTTGTTCCATCATCATCATACTCTAAAAAGGAGCTTTTTTCAAACGGATAAACTTCGTAGATACGGGAATTGCTTTTGATTTGCTTGACATTGTTGTTCGCCGCAGTTACGGGAATAATGGAACCTGCCTTCACAAAAACGGGCAATTTCCACAATGGTGCATCGAAATTGTTAATCACACGGTCTCCCAAATATTGATTGCCGGAAAAATAGTCAATCCAGATTCCTTTTGGCAGATAAATCCCATTTCTGATGTCATTACCATCTTTATCCATTTTAGTTTCCTGATAAATCGGCGCAACTAAAAAGCTCGGACCATACATAAACTGATACTGGGAAGCAGTACCATGCGTATAGGCATTAGGATCGGCCAAAAACATTGCCCTGATGATTGGGAGTCCATCCACTGCTTCTCTGGCAATACTATAACTGTAAGGCAAAAGTGATGATTTCAGCTTCAGATAATTTCGGTTGATGGAGGTAACTGGTTCGCCTAAAGCCTGCGGATACTTCTCATTCGAACCCCATCCATCCATGTTTAGCTGCATGGGTGTGAATGTTTTCCATTGAAAATCGCGGGTATTTACTGGTAGATTTTTGCCTCCGAAGATTCCATCCATATCTGAGGTGATATTTGGCTGACCAGAAAGGCCCGACCCAATATAAGTTGGAATGTGAAAACGAATATATTCCCATAAGCCACCGGTTTGGTCGCCCGACCAGATGGTGGCATAACGCTGTGTTCCTGCCCAGCCATCAAGCGAAATAATAAATGGCCGATCATTGTTCCCGTAGTAAGGCATTGTTTTCGCTACATCGGCTACGCCATTTAAGCCAAAAGAATAGCCTGCGCCTACCCAGGCGACATCAGTTTTCAAAACCCTAACACCTGCATCTCTTACCTCACGAACAATATCGCGTTGCAGCAATGAACTAATCCCTTCTTTCGGGTGTAAATCAGACTGTGTCCAGAGACCAATTTCTACGCCCTTGTTTCGGGCATAATCGCCTAAATCTTTTAAATTCTGGACATTCCCCTCCAAACTTTGTGTTTGTCCGTAACCTGCACCATAGCCATCGTTAGGTAAAATCCAACCGAAAGGCATATCATGTTTCTCATATCGATCAATAACTGCCCGGGCAGAAAACTGGTAATTATTTTTTTTCGCCATTTAGCGATTCGCGAATACCGCCATTAGCTTTCTGACTTTCTTTATATCTTTTACCATCTTCAAAAAGAATTCCTTTTTCATCTTCTTTCCAGAAATCACGGTTATAAGCGTTAAGATGTCCTTCGTAGAAACCAAACTTTGGAATCAATACCGGATTTCCGGTAAGTTGATAATAATCATTCAAAAGTTCCTTTGCTCCAGCATCAACCATGATAAATAGATCTAAATAGCTCGTTTCGTGAGCAAGATGCACCACGCCTTTTTCTTTTAAACCAAAATCATACCTCCCTTTTGAAAAGGTATACCACATGATTCCGTAACCTTTTGTAGACCAATAAAATGGCGTTGGAGAAGCTACGCCGCCATCTGTCCAGCTGTTCTGATTTTCAATTGAAATCGCTTTTCCTTTATGGGAGAACCGACCATTTTGAGCACCTCCACCATAGAAAAATTCGCCGGTATCTTCTTTCAAAGCAATGCTTGCTGAATTTTTATCGAGTATAATTGGTGAGCTTTGTTCAAGCACCACGGCTTTATTTTCTAAGTTCAAAATCTTAATCAAACTGCTTTTTTTATCAATTTGAACTTCAATTTTTGAGGTTTTGATATTAATTGTGCCATTCTCGTCTTGAAGCGAAAGTTTAGCAATACGCTTCCTTGGATTTTCGACCAGTATCTCAGCGGCAGGCTTTGCTTCAGGACTGCGGATAAAACCACCATCTTCATCCTGGAATACCCTGAAAATATTTTCACCGTAGAAATCAATGGTTAATCGTTGTTTGTTAGATAGCTGCAGTTCAATAGTGGTTCCGTTAATTTGTTTAACAGTAAGCACCTCGCTGGCCAAATGATCCTTCATTAGCGTCTGAAGCGTTACACTTGCAGCGGTCTCATTTAATTGGAAAACGAAAAATAAGATTGCCGCAATTACAATGGCCTTAAAAAATTTTAGTTTCATAAACAGAATAAACTTATCATAAAAGTAATGCTCTGGATGATAAAAGCAGACACCTATTATTGCGCAAACGGTTGACTATGGAAATTTGTTACAAAATAAAAGCCGTAGCAATCTCAATCGCTACGGCTTAAACTGGCACTTAACCTAAATAAATTAACTAATAACCATTATTCCCAAATTCATCAGCATTGGTAATGGCATCCAAAAAGTATTGTGGAATTGGCCTAACGGTATGTTTTTTTGGATCAAAGTTTGGCGCAATGATCGGATTAGTTTGCTGAAAATAAGCAGTTGATAAATTTCCTGTTCTTTTCAAATCAATCCAACGGGTATGCTCACCAGCCAGTTCGCGACCTCGCTCCTTTAAAATATAAGCAACGTTCATTTCAGCTGGTGTAGCCAACATTTCGTTCTCACGGCTGGTGATGGCAGCACGTTTACGGATTACGTTGACATAGTTTGATGCTTTCAGAAGATCGTTGTTCGCCAGGATGGCTGCTTCAGCTGCAATTAAATAAACCTCGCCTAAGCGGATAATTGGAATATCACCTAACCAGTTCTGATTAGATTGCGCATACATCTTACCTGAGAATTTTTTAAACGCCGGGAATATATTTATTAAACTCGGCTCATTCGGAAACGATGCTGGCAACTTATAGTTATTTGTTGCCGGATCGAAAAGATCATTAGGATCGGCAACCAGCGCCGGAATTTTTCTCTTATCAGCAGTGGGAATAGTCCAGTTCGGTGTGAAAACTGAAAGACCTACATCGTTGGTCATGTTTTTCTCCTCCTCAAAAGTACCGCCTGAAGCCAGAAAATAATCTGGTCCGGTGTAAGCTTGTCTGGTACTCAAAATGGTTTTACCAACAATAGATGGATCTTTTTGATAAGCCGTGGCCAGTGCAGCAGTAATTAATTTATCGGCACTTGCATAAAACTTGTATGTGAACGTATTTGCAAACCTGGTATCCGGTGTATTTTCCCTAGGATCGAAAATATTTGTTAACAGGTATTTTGTCGGCTTATATTGTTTTGAATTTGATCGGCCGTAAAGCACAGTAGTTTCAATCGTTCCCCATTCTGCACCCCTACCGCCTAAATCAGGTAAATAGTATTGGCGGGTACGACCTCTATTGAATCCTTCAGGATTTAAACCAGAAACATCAATCGCCTGAAGGAAGAGGAATTCGGTGTTACTTTTATTGTTTTTCAAATCAAACGCTTTCGCAAAGCCAGAACGCGTAGCATCGCTAAGGTACAATGCTGCATTATATTTTGCAGGGTTGTTAATCAATTCTTCAGCTGTTGTTAAGGCTAATTGCGCATATTGCTCCTTTTCGCCCAAACGTGTGCGCTGCAAATATACTTTTGCCAGCATCGCATAGGCAGCCTTTCTGGCAATACGCCCTCTTAAAGCACCCTGGGTAATTGGCAATTTCTCGCAGGCAAACTTCAAATCAGAGATGATTACATCGTAAATCTCTTTTTCATTACTTCTTTTTGGCTGGATGTTATTTCCTTCAGTAGCAGCTGATTTTGTAGTGAGGTAAACTGGACCAAACTGCTCTACCAGATTGAAATAAGCCCAGGCTCTCCAGAAATAAGCTTCAGCAACCTTTGCATCAATATCGGCTTGTGAGCTGTAACCTTTAACTTTTGAACTAAATTCAATGGCTGTATTTGCCAGGCCGATGGCCGAGTAACAACCACCCCAAACAGTTTTAAGCGTGCCTAAATTTGTATTTAAGGTATTATCATAAGTGGTGATACCGATATCAGAACCAGCATAGTTGATCCATAAATCTGTACCCATTTCTGATGGACCAATAAAATCTACCTTCCCGTAGAAGAAATAATTATCAACGTAAATGGTATTGATTAATCCTTCCCATCCAGATTTGTTGGTATAGGCAGTTTCTAAAGTAGTCGCTCCAGGATTTACTTCATCAAGGTATTTTTTGCATGAAGTGGTGCTAAGCGAAAATACAACGATTAAGCCTAACGAATATTTATGTAATGTTTTCATTTCCTTTTTCTTTAAAATTAAAATGAGGCGTTTAATCCAAAAACCATTTGTCTGTATAATGGAAAACTGTCGTTTCCAGCTGTTTCAGGATCAATATTTTTAAGCAAATCGCTTTTAGCAAATACGAAGCTATTATAAGCGGTGCCATAGAATCTAATGCGGCTAAATCCAGCTTTGTTGCTAATTTTTCCAGGCAAGGTGTATCCCAGGGTAATGTTTTTTACCTTGAAATACGATCCATCTACAATTGATAAAGCACTGATGAAGGTGTTACTTAAACTCGTTCCGGTAGTTGGTCTTGGAAAATCGTTCGTAGGGTTTGATGGTGTCCAGTAATTGTAAGTTTCAGGTTGTGCAACTGTATTCCAATAACCCAATAATTGCGCATTAATGGTTTGTCCGTAACGCATGGTCATAAATAGGGTTAAGTCAAATCCTTTGTATGCAAAAGTATTTTGTAAGCCCAAACTAAAATCTGGGGTGTTATGCCCAAGAATCATTCGATCAGAAGCTGAGTAAGGGTGTACACCATTATCGCTAACACCTGAAGCATCTGTTCTAGGTACTGTCGCTAATTTAATATCACCAGGTTTGGCACCATATTTAGCCGCTTCAGTTTCTTCTCCTAGCTGCCAGATCCCTAATTTTTTATATCCATAAATTACCGTTTGAGGCAGTTGACTTCCGACAAAAAGGTTATTGGTAATTAACGCTGTAGTGGCAACTGAATTACCTAAATCAAGTTTGGTTAGTTCTTCTGTGGCTCTGGTAAACGTGAATGCTGAATTCCACCTGAAATCTTTGGTATCAATATTTCGGCTATTGATGGTTAACTCAATACCTTGATTTTTTGTTTCCCCGATATTGGCATAGATAAAATATTGATTTTTCGCATCATAACCGCCATCTGTTGGTGGAAGATTTCTGGGATATAAAACCCCTTTTGATTTGGTGTGGAAGTATTCTCCGGCAAAATCAACCCTTCCGTTAAACAAAGTAAAATCTAAGCCCAGGTTGAAATTGTAAGAACGTTCCCAGGTTAAAGCTTCGTTGCCTAAAGCACGATTGGTTGAATATAGCGGCAATGCTGTTGAACCGCCTAAGGTAAGTGGAAAATCTCCTGATCTGGAAGCCACCAAAGTACTGTTATTGTAAGCAGGGATGTTTGGATTTCCGGCCACACCATAACCTGCTCTCAACTTAAGATTGGTTACGTAAGTTTTGCTAAACTCCATAAATTTCTCATCACTGATGCGCCATGCAGCAGAAACAGATGGAAAAGTTGACCATTTATCGATCAGCTGAGAAACACCATCCCAACGGTTTGAAGCCTGAAAGAGGTATTTACCTTTGTAGCTGTAGTTAATTCTTCCGGCAAACGACATTCTATTTTGTTGCGTGTAACCTGTTGCCTTAGTAGTAGATAGTGTGGCGGCAGCCAAATTATAGAATTCGTAATCATCAAATTCAAGTCCGGTACCAAAAATGAAAGAACGTTCTCCTCTTCTATCTTCGAATGAGGTAATCCCGGTAACAGTAAATTGATGGTCGTTGGCAAGCGTTAAGTTATAGTTGATGATGTTTTCCCACAAATAGTTGTAAGCGATATTGTTTTCGTAACTGGCCTCTTTTGCTGTCCTGCCTTCTGAAAGAATGTTATATGATCGCTCGTTTGCGAAAGTACCCTGACGGTTAGCAGAAAGTGTTAAACCCAGGTTCGAACGAATGGAAAGATTTTTAACAGGCGTAAATTCTACGTAAGGGTTTACGGCCAGGAAAAGGCTTTTTGTGTTGTTGATGAACACACCATCAGCATAATTGGCTATCGGACTTACTGCTGAAACACCTGTAAGTGGCAATGCATTTACTGACCCATCCGCATTGTAAGCAGCACCTAAGGGATAAACTCCGAATGCTTTATTGATACGGCTATTGGTTTGATCACCATTTCTCAGGTTTACAGTAGTTTGCAATCCGGCTTTAAAATATTTGTTAAAATTAACGTCAACACCACCACGAACATTATAGAATTTGGATTCATCACCCTGATAAATACCTTTTTCCTGAATATAACCCAAAGACATGTAGCCCTGAACTTTTTCCGAACCTCCACGAATTGAAACGTGATGGTTTTGTTGCGACCCATTGCGTAAGGTTTCATCTACCCAGTCGATCCACTGATTATTATTGATGGCAGTAATTCCGGCAGCGGGTACGCCTGCATCAGTTAAGCTGGCAGGGTAACGGTTGTTGGCGGTAAAATAACGCTCATTAACATAGGTTAACCAGGCATCACCCATCAACGCTTTTGGAAACTCTGCCCGGCCGTTAGTACCATAATAAGTATCCACATCAACCTGAACCTTCCCGGCTTTTGCCTTTTTGGTGGTGATCATGATTACCCCATTGGCACCTGCCACACCATAAATTGCTGTAGATGAAGCATCTTTCAATACATCAATGGTTTCAATATCATTGGGATTTAAACTGTTGATGTTTCCAATAATTCCATCAATCACATATAATGGATTTTGTGAAGCGCCAGGAATTGAACCGACGGTAATTGAGCGGTTACCCCTTAGTAAAACGTTCGGCGATTGACCAGATTGGCCGCTTGTACGCTGAATATCCAAACCGGCAACCCTTCCCTGCAAAGCCTCCATTGGGCTACTTACCGGATTTAAAGTGATGTCTTCGCTTTTCACACTCGAAACAGCACCAGTTAGATCCTTCTTCTTCACGGTGCCATAACCTACTACCACGACATCATCAAGGTTGGCAATGTCTTCATTCATTACTATTTTAACCTCGCTTTTTCCACTTACAGGAAATTCGGCTGATTTAAAACCAACCAAACTCAAAACCAACGTTTCATTACCGGTTTCAAGATTAAGGGTAAAATTTCCGTTTGCATCTGTAGCTACTGCTGCACCACCACCTTTAACTTTAACAACCACACCAGGAAGTGGACCACCTTTCGAATCTACTACGGTTCCTTTTACCGGAAATACCTTTGTTCGTTTAATTTTCGACAAGGAAGTGGTTGGTTTTGGCGATTCCACAGCAAGAGATAGGAACGGTAGCAATGCTATCCCTCCTGCTAAGCCGAGAACTCCAAATGTCTTGAACAGACGATTGTCATGTAAATTTTTGCTCATGATTTATAATATTGGTTAGGTTTGGTTAAAAAACTTTAAAAAAACTATAACCGTTGAAAGTACAGTTATAATTTCAATCCAAAAAAAACGCATCACTTTTTTTACAAATGAAAATCGTATTCTCTGGTAAAGTTATTGACCAAACAAATCTAACTTCGGAAGGAATGTAAAGACTATATAATCTTTACAATAAGATATAGGATATTATCATAATAATAACATCCAAAATACTGATAATAAAACAATTGACTTAAGTTAGCCGCAATAAGTCATCTAATGAATCCGACAAAACGGATAGAGCTTTTTCCATTTCTTTTAAATCCATACTCCCAAAACCTAAACGACTGGCAGTTAAATTTTTATCTTGATATAATATCGTTTTCGGTAGGAACAATCCATTCTCCATGCATTTCTTACGCAGTTTGATTAAGTTAAATTGCCCAAGCCAATGCACCCAAACGGCTAATCCGCGGTGCGGAGTGTGAAAGTTTATCTTACCCCTAAATTTTTCGTCCAGTAGTTTTACAAAGTAATCCCGGCGTTCTTTATAATTTTTCTTATTTTTTTTAGATAGGCGGTGCACCTCTCCTTCCTGAATCCAATCGGCAAGCACTTGTTCCTTAATTACATCTACTCCCGAAGATAAAATACGCTGATGTTTTTCCAGTTCTTCAATAAAATTTGCTGGTGCTGAAACAAAACCATAACCAAAACCTGATGGCAGGGATTTTGCAAACGAACCAATATAAACCACTACATCGTTCGAATCAATTGCTGCTAATGGAAGTATCGTATTGTTATCAAAATGAAAATCAAAATCATAGTCATCTTCAACAATGATAAATCCGAAATGGCGGGCCATTTCCAGTAGCTCAATTCGTCGTTTCGCACTTAGCGCAATTGTGGTAGGATAATGAAAAACAGATGTAAGGTAAAGTAGCCTGATGGTGTTTGATTCGCATATTTTTCTGAGCCGGACAGTATCAATACCATCCTGATCAACAGGAACTGAGATAATTTCAGCACCGCTATCCAAAATACTCATATTGGATTGGTAGTAACCTGGCGAGGCAATCACCACTTTATCGCCAGTAGAAATCAATAACTTTAGCACCAGATATAAACCAATTTCATGATTGGTTGTGGTTAGTAGATTTGCTTCGGCAATCTTCAGTCCCCTGGTTACATTTAAATAGTTGGAAAATTGCTTTTTAAAATTCTGACGGGTTTGTTGCTGCACCTGCCCCCATACCTTCTTGCTTTTGTTCCGCTTAAGTTTAGATACATATAAACTGGCCAGCACGTCGGTATGTACCAGTCTTGCATCTGGTAAGCCATCGTTAAATTGAAGCGGCAGTTCGCTTACTTCAATCGGATCCTCAAGAATTGTAGATCGTTTGAAATTAAAATGGCTAGCAGTTGCAGCTCGAGATGCAGCTCCTATTTCTTTTTGATGCGCTTGCTTTTGACTAGACAAAATAAAAGTGCCTTTACTCGGCGAAATAGCAATAAAGCCTTGTGATTCTAAATCTTGAAAAGCTTTAATCAGCGTATTCCGGTTCACCACCAAAAGTTTGCAGAGAATTCGGGTACCTGGTAGCTTTGTGCCTTCGGGTAACAAACCGAGTTGTATGGCTTTAATAAATTCAAATACAATTTGTAGATATATTGGTGTTGAGGCACTTGCATCAAGTTGAATAAAACTTTTGAAGGGAATTTGAACCGGACTATCCATTATATTAAAACTGGTATACTTTAGTGGTACGGCAAGATACTACTTTTGCAAAAAAATTAACAAGTGAGAAAATTTTATTTTGCCATGATGATGTTTTTGAGCGCTAATTTATATGCGCAGCAGAAACAAGATACAGTAATTAAGATCAACGATGTGGTGATCACCGAAAACGGTTTCAAAACACCAATCTCCAAACAAAACAGAAATGTTTACATCATTGATAAGGAAATGATTGCCAAATTGCCTGCCCGCAGCATTCAGGAATTATTGCAATATGCAAACGGGGTTGATTTAAGGCAAAGAGGCCCGTTTGGCGCACAGGCCGACATTAGTATTGATGGGGGAAGTTTTGAGCAAACCGTGGTATTGTTAAACGGAACAAAAATAATCGATAGCCAGACAGCACACAATATGTTAAATCTCCCGATTCCGATTGAAGCGATTGAAAGAATCGAAGTGGTACGCGGGCCGGCAGCAAGAATATATGGCATTAATAGTTTAACAGGCGCCATCAATATCATCACTAAAAAACCAGCTAAATCAGGTGTACTGGTTGATGCTCATACAGGCTCCAACTTTGAAAAAGATACAGAAGGAACAGGAAAAACCTTTTATAATGGTGGTGTTCACTTAGGCGGAGTGCTTGCCAAAGAAAAACAGCAACATTCGCTTTTTGGTTCGCATGATCAGAGCAATGGTTATCGCTTCAACACACAGTTTGAAAACACCAAATTGCTTTATCAGGGAAATTTTCAGTTTGATGATTCGAACGAGTTCAACGCTTCTTTCGGTTATACCAAAAACGAATTCGGAGCCAATGGATTTTACGCCGCTCCGGGAGACAAAAATTCGATTGAAACTGTACAAACTACCTTGGCTGCTATTCAATCCAAACATATTTTATCAAATCGCTGGACATTGTTGCCACGTTTAAGTTACCGATATAATTTTGATAACTACCGTTACTTTGGCAACGTAAATCCGAATGCAGGTGTAAGCAAACATAGTACGAATTCATTAGCGGCCGAAGTAACCAGCACCTATAAAACCAACGATGGTGAATTAGGCTTTGGTGCCGAAATTAGAAGTGAAGACATCAATTCATCAAATATTGGCAATCATCGCCGTGAAAACGCTGGTTTCTATGCTCAATACCGCACAAGTTTTTTTGAGAAATTAAATGTAAATGCTGGCGCCTACCTCAATTACAACTCTTCATATAAATGGCAAATTTATCCGGGTATCGATGCCAGTTATGCGCTTACAGATGAATTTAAGTTCATCGGAAGCCTCGGAACCAGCCAGCGTATTCCTTCATTTACCGATTTGTACCTCAACCAACGCCCTGGGAATATTGGCAACCCCGATGTGAAGCCAGAAAATGCTTTCCAAGGTGAAATTGGCTTAAGGTTTATGCAACGACAACTGACATTCAACACCAGCTTTTTTTATAGAAGCATTGACAACTTTATTGACTGGACCAGACTGGTGGCCACCGAACCTTTCCAGGCAAACAACGTAGGTTCGATGATTACCCGGGGAATAAATTTCCGTTCAAATTATGGCGTTGACATCAATGATTACGCGAAGTTCAATATTAATTTAGCTTACTCTTACCTCGATTCGAGATTTAAAAACATGACGCAGGTATTGGCGTCAAAGTATCAGCTTTCTGCCTTGAAACACCAGGTGACCAATACCCTTGATTTTAAATATCACAATTTTTCTGTGTTACTGGCAACCCGGTTTAACCAGCGTATGACCAGTAAATCTTACTGGATCAATGATTTCAGATTAAGCCAGGCTATCGATAAATTCACTATTTATTTAGATGCACAAAATATTTTCGATACGCAATATTTCGAAATCGGTGCCATTCCGCTTCCTTCGCGTTGGTTTAGTTTGGGTGTAAAATTTGTAACGCTTTAAATGCACTAAGCAATTAAAAAACTAATTCGTAATTTTGCGGCAATGATTTTCTACAAAACTGACGAACAAGTGGAACTGATGCGAATCAGTGCACTTTTGGTAAGCGAAACCCTATCTGAAATCGCTAAAATATTACGCCCAGGTTTGGCCACCATTGAAATTGACAAACTTGCCAATGAATTTATTTTAGATCATGGCGCCGTGCCATCTTTCTACAATTATAGTGGTTTCCCTCATCATATCATTACCTCAGTAAATGACGTAGTAGTTCACGGTTTTCCTGGTAAAGAAATATTGAAAGATGGCGATATCATTTCTGTGGATGTGGGTGTGATTAAAAATGAATACCATGGCGACCATGCTTATACATTTATCATCGGCGAAGCAAGCAAAGAAATTGTTGATTTGGTTAGAACTACTAAAGAATCGCTTTTTGTGGGCATAAACGAAGCAGTGGTTGGAAAAAGACTAGGCGATATCGGTTTTGCCATTCAAAATCATAATGAAAAGCAAGGTTATGGCGTGGTACGTGATTTTGTTGGTCATGGCTTGGGTAAAAGCATGCACGAAGATCCGCAGGTACCTAACTATGGAAAAAGGGGTTCTGGTTTGATGCTTAAAGAAAATTTGGTTTTAGCCATCGAACCGATGATTAATATGGGTAAAAAAGATGTTTATATTGAAAAAGATGGGTGGACGGTAAGAACTAAGGATGGCAAACCTTCTGTTCATTTTGAACATGATGTTTGTGTGAAGAAGGGCAAAGCATTAATTTTATCTGATTATGCACCCATTGAGGCCGCAGAAAAAAGCAATCCAAATCTGAAATCAGATTACTAGAATTATAGAAGATAACTAGTAAATCGAAGCGCTAACCCAGATAGGTTGGCGCTTTTGTTTTTGATTCATTTGCGATTATTCACATTGTAGTTTTAGCATTAATAATTTCTAAACCTGGAATCTGCTGGCGCTTACTTGTGCTAAACCATGCTTCTCATTCAAACAAAAATTGGAATACAAACACTAATTTGTTAATTTGGCTTTGAAACCAAATCCTAAAAACTATTTATGAGTAATTTAAATTTAGGCGCATTTTGCATGAGCCTTACAGTGAAAGATATTCACGCTTCCAAAGCATTTTACGAAAAACTGGGCTTTGTTGAAACTGGTGGCAACATCAATCAGAACTGGATTGTGTTGAGAAATGAGGATAAGGTAATCGGCCTTTTTCAGGGTATGTTTGATAAAAATATGCTCACGTTTAATCCTGGCTGGGATCAGCAGGCACAGCCCACAGCAGAATTTACAGATGTTTGTGAGATCGCCAAACAACTCAAGGCTAGTGGTCTGGAACTAAATGAAACCCCTAAAGGTGAAAGTGGGCCGGCTTATATTACCTTAACTGATCCGGATGGAAACCCAGTATTGATCGATCAACACCGTTAGACTTAACTAAAGCCTAAATTAACAACAAACAATAATGGCAACAACAAACACTTATTTAAATTTCAATGGAAATTGTGAGGAAGCATTCAATTTCTATAAATCGGTATTCGGAGGGGAATTTACTTACATTGGTCGCTTTGGCGATGTACCTGAAAGTGATGAATATAAAGTTCCGGAAGGCGACAAAAATAAAGTAATGCATGTTTCACTACCTACTGGCGCTTCAGTGTTAATGGGCAGCGACAATAGCGAACAATATGAATCATCATTTGTAAAAGGAAATAATTTTTCGGTTTCTATTGATGCTGAAAGTAAAGAAGAAGCAGATAAACTGTTTAGTGGCCTTTCAGCCGGAGGACAGGTAACCATGCCTTTGGCCGATACCTTCTGGGGTGCATACTTTGGCATGTTCACAGATAAATTCGGTATCAATTGGATGGTAAATTACGATGATCCCGCTAAAATGCAACACTAGAATTTGACACGTAGAGAGGCTGTGAATTCATTGGCAGCCTCTCTACTCAAAATAAAAACGTTTTCTGGATTAATGGAAACCATCATTGTAATTATTTCAACGCAAACGTTTGATCTCGTGATAGATTTGCCTTTTATGATCAGTTGAATAGCTAACCTTAAGGCGTAGTTGTTACAAGTAGCACATTCATTAAAAAAAATTATTCTTTCTTATCCGGCCGGATGATCAATCTCAATGTTGGATCATTTGTGATAAAACTCCAAAGCCAGTTAAAAGCTAATTTTGCCTTATTTCTGAAGCCCGCAATCGGGATAATGTGAATAAATAACCAAACCAGCCAGGCAAAAAATCCTTTAAAAAAAGCCTTTCGGCAAATCGACAACAGCTTTAAATTTTGCAATAATAGCCATAGAACCTTTGTCGTTATATTTAAAGGGTTCCATCGTTTTGCCTTGAGCTATATTAATTAGGTTTTCGCCCAACAAATCACCTTGTTGAATTGCAACCTGTGCCAGTTGAGGATGTCCATTTGCAAACTTTACATCGCTAAGCTGCAAACACTGATCGCCAATGGCATACACATCGTCTAGTCCGTTCACTTTATTATGAGCATCTACTAAAATCCTTCGCCCCTTTCCAACAGCATCTTTTGGAACCCCTTCTACTGCCCTTGCCATTACACCCGAAGCCCATATTAAAGTTGCTGCTTCAATTTTTGATCCGTCAGACAGTGAAACTTCTTTTCCATCATAACCCTGAACCAGCCGATCCAGCAATATCTCTACACCTAAATTTTTTAATACTTTAATCGCTTCATTCTGGCTTTTTTGGCTCATCGGTGCAAGCAGCGTTTTCAAACCATCTACCAGGTAAATTTTACCCAATCTGAAATTAGCTTCCGGATAATCTTTTGTTAAAATATTTCTACCCATTTCGGCCATCATGCCGGCAAGCTCTACGCCTGTTGGTCCACCACCAGCGATTACAATATTTGAAAGTCTTGTTTTCTCTGCCGCACTTTCAGCACGAACAGCTTTTTCCAGTTGAAGCAGGATGTGGTTACGCATTTCTACAGCATCCTCTATGCTCTTCATCGGCAAGGCATTTTTACTAATCTCCTCATTACCAAAGTAATTGGTTTCAGCACCCATAGCCAATACCAATACATCATAATCCAGCGAACCACTGCTCGTCACAATTTTTTTCTGCTCCGGAAGAAGTTCCTGAAATTCTCCCATAAAAAAACGTATCCCTTTTTCCTGAAATAACTTTCGAAAAGGATAGCTGATATTGGATGGTTCGATAAATGCAGTAGCCACCTGATAAAGTAATGGCGGAAAAAAATGGTAATTATGCTGATCAACCAGGGTAACCTGATGGGATGATGATTTGGAAAGTTTTTTAGCAATGTTGAGGCCTGCAAATCCGCCTCCTATAATCACAACTTTTTTCATTTTATCTACTATTGATGAGTCTGGAAGATCTAAAATTCTTCTTACTGTTTGTTCAGTACATTATCAACCCCTTCCACAAGAGAATGTTTTATCGGTCGACTTATTAATTACAATTCAGACATCGAAATTACTTTTCAAGCAAAAAAATGTTTGAATGATTAAAGTTTAGTACGAAGAACAGTGATTATCACCCTAACGTACAGAAATAGTAACAGGTTTATAAATTTTTGATAGACGTCTTCAACTTCTATCTCAATCAGTTTTATTACAATAAACTGGCTTATCTTTTGCTAAACGTTTGCTATGAAAGTATTAATTGAAGCAACCATCGAAAATTTTAACGATTTGATCACCGCAATCGAATCCAATTCAAACCTGGCCGACGTGAAAAATCAGCTGGAAACTGCAATAGCCATGCAGGATCATGATCCTTCAAAAGAAGTCCCGAAGGAAGGTGACCATCCAATCATTGATCGTTTCGAATAATTGAACAACTGTTTTTGCATTAATCAACAAAAGCTGAATCGTTTCCTGTACGATACAAACATTGAATTACCTGTTCAACTATATGCAGAACAATGCCGCCATATCCGCAAAAATCCTTTCAGTCGCTACCCAACGTGGTACTGAAAAGACGACTTGTCCTTCTGAAATTGCCAGGATGCTGTTCCCTGAAAACTGGCGTGCTCACATGGGAGAAGTTGTGGAGGCATCTATTGGCTTGCATCATCAGGGAAAGGTGCTGATCACTCAAAAAGGACTACCCATCGACGTCAATCACATCAAGGGGCCCATTCGCATTAAAATCGTTTGAGATAAAACCAATAGCTGTTATTGGTTTACTTTAATATCTGATCCAAATCTCAGACGTAATTACATCGAACCTTTATCATTATCTGATGTTGTGTGTTAAATGATATACACCATGAAAGATCCAAAAGACAAAGAACAAAAAGATCAGGCAGATTCTAAAGAACAGGAGAAAACTTCGACCCAGGAGAATAATGCTGATGAAAATGCTAATCAATGGGATCCGCATCAATCGGTAGATGAGGAAGGCAATGAACTAAGTGCTGATGATATAAAATAATATGGCGGATAAAAATATTTTAATGGTACTAACTTCTCATAGTGAGATGGAAAATACCGATAGCAAAACCGGAGTATGGCTAGGTGAGTTTACCGACCCCTATTATGAGTTTATTGATGCAGGTTATACCGTTACCCTTAGTAGCCCTAAAGGTGGCAGGCCACCTGTCGACCCCATGAGTGAACTTACGGAACATATTACAGGTGCCAACCGCAGGTTTGGCGATGACACCATAGCTAAACATGCATTTTCACACACTATTCCGCTCAACCAGCTTGCAGCTGAGGTTTATGATGCCGTTTTTTATCCGGGTGGACATGGCCCAATCTGGGATCTCGCAAAAGATAACAACAGCGGACTTTTGATTTTGGAGTTTCTGGATTCAGGCAAACCTGTTGCTTTGGTTTGTCATGGACCTGCTGCCTTAATTAGTGTAGAAAATCAACGTCAGGGGTGGTTACAGAACAAACGTATTGCTGCTTTTAGCAATACTGAAGAAACTTTGGTGGGCCGTAGCGGAAATGTACCTTATTTATTGCAAACCAAATTAGAGGAACTGGGCGCTGAGGTAAAAACAGCATTGGTTCCTTTTCTTTCTCATATTGAAGTTGATGGTTTGCTGGTTACCGGACAAAATCCTCTATCAGCTGGCCCGGCAGCCAAGGCACTAATACAATTGTTACAAGCTTAAGCTTTCAGTTAAGTTAAATGATGAGCAAAGCCGTCTGCTGTTTGTGCGGGGCTCAACAACTATACTGACCATTCACTATGAAGCATATGCTGAATAGAACTTGTCAGCTATTCAAAACCCTCACCGCATCATTGTTGTGAGGGTTTTGAATGACGACGCTGCTACTAAAGTTGGGAAATAATGGTCTATCGCTCAAATTAAGGGGCAGGCAAACAGATTTTACTGACGAATCCCATAAAATAGTAATGGGAATCAGATGCACTTAAGTTACTAGTTTATACTTCTATATTCTTTTGGGGTATGCCCTACCCTTTTTTTAAAAAGCCTTATGAAATGTTGTGGATATTTAAATCCGAGTTCATAGGCAATCTCGCTAACGGTTTTGCTATGATCGAAGATTTTCTTTTTCGCTACATCGATAATTTTGTTTTGGATATACTCTTGTGCAGATTTACCGGTTTCCTTTTTAATTAGGTCTCCAAAGTAATTCGCTGAAAGATGCATTTCATCAGCGCAATAGGCAACTGATGGCAATCCAATGGTATAAGGCTTCTCTGAGGTAAAATAGCCATTTAAAAAATTCTCAAAGCGTTCTAAAATCCCCTTATTAATATCATCTCTGGTGATAAACTGCCTGTCGTAGAAGCGATCGCAATAGTTCAGGAATAGTTCAACGTTTGATGTAATCAGCTTTTTACTGTGCTTATCAATCGGTCGTTTTAGCTCATATTCTATTTTATCAAAACAATCCATGATAATTTTTCGCTCCTGATCTGATAAATGCAAGGCTTCGTTTACGGCATAAGAAAAGAAATTATAATCGTCTATATTTCTCGCCAGCGACGTACCATTTAGTAAATCGGGATGAAAAACAAGCGCCGTTCCCTGAGGCTGATAATACTCATCTTTATGGTCGCCAATTACCTGCCCAGATGCTAAAAATATCAATGTACCTTGTTCATAATCATAGTTATTTAAACCATATCTTAGATCACCACATTTAATTTGCTTTAAAAAAATTGTGTAAAAATCATATTGCAACCGCCTGAATTGACGGGGGGCTGCATTTTCAAGATGTACAACACTAATTAGAGGATGTAAAGTCTCCTGATTATTAAAATCATTGTACTCACTTATTTTCTTGAAGTTTACAATTTGTTCCATGTGCTCGTTTCTTACTCAAAAATAAACAATCGGACTCCACTTTTTTCATATCTATCATCCAATCAGTAATATTGGTTATAAATACAGGAATCCGTCTACCCTCATCATGGTTAGGTATGCTGAAATTTGGAACATCACTAACATTATATAATAAATTTATGAAAAATGTATTTTATCTGTTTCTTTTAATGATGTTGGCCAAAAGTGGCCTGGCTCAGGAAACTCCGATATTCCCACGAGGAGAAATTTCAAAAACGAACAATCATACCGGCGATGTATGGCTTACCGAACTGAATAAAGCGGATAGTGTAATTGATTGTGCTTTGGCAACTGCAACCTTTGCGCCGGGAGCAAAACTGGATTGGCACATCCACCCGGCCGGACAGATTTTAATAATTACCGAAGGAACAGGATACTACCAGGAAAAAGGAAAAGCTATTCAGGTGGTGCACAAAGGAGATATAATCAAATGTGTTCCAGGCGTACCGCATTGGCATGGAGCTTCACCTAAAAGCATCTTTAGTTACATTGCTGCAAGTACAAACGGCGCAAAAAATAAAACCGTTTGGCTACAAAGGGTAAGCGATGCAGAATACAACAATTTAAAACAATAATAACCTAACACCTAAACTCATGAAAACTTTAATTTTTGGATTACTACTCATCGGCTTAACCCAAATATCAATAGCGCAAACGCAAAGCCAACCGATTAAAACGCCTACAACGACAGAACAGGAAATCTTAAATCTTTCAAAAGAGAAATGGGTTTGGATGGCTGACAAAAACGTAACTGCTTTAGAAAAACTATTTGACGAACAATCGGTATTTGTGCACATGGGTGGAAGCTGGGGAAAAGACCGCGAAATAAGTGTAATTAAAGGTGGAGGCATCTGGTACAAAAAAGCAGAAGTACATGAGGCTTCTGTAAAAATAATCGAAAACACCGCGATACTTTTGAATAGAATTACCTTACTTGCGGTGGTTGGCCGCAATGAGGTTACCAATCCGTTTATTGTAACCGAGGTTTATGTTAAAAAAGATGGTAGCTGGAAAATGGGTTCACTTTCCTTCAACAAGATTAACCAGCCTGCAAAATAGCTGATCAATTATGAAAAAACCACTTAAAATTTATTTTAGCTCAATTTGCTTGCTGATCATGGGTTATACCTCATCGTATGCCCAGAAGAAATTTAATCAAAAACCACTGGTTATTGTTGATCAGGGTGCGTTTTCTGCCGGTGGTTCGGTTATAAAAAGTGATGGCGTATTTGATGCACTTAAACCGTGGAACGTACCGCAAGGCGGACAAACCCGACACGGTGATCATGCTGACGTGTTCTACCAGATTCCTCAAAAGGCAAAAAAACATGCCTTGGTTTTTCTTCATGGTTATGGTCAAAGCAGGCGAAGCTGGCAAACCACTGCCGATGGAAGAGAAGGATTTTCTGATTTATTTTTAAGAAAGGGCTATAGTACCTACCTTGTTGATCAGCCTGGACGCGGTGCCGCGGGCCAGACCACAAAACCAGCACAAGTTACGGCCGTTCCTGACGATCAAACCTGGTACACGCAGTTTCGCATTGGTCTTTATCCGGCATTTAATGCTGGAATTCAATTCCCTAAAGATAGTTTATCAATGGATAAATTTTTTCGTATGATGACTCCGAATACTGGCAGTGTAGATGAATCAATGGTGGTAAATGCAATGTCATCAGTTTTTGATCGGTCGGGAGATGGGATTTTGTTCACGCATTCTGCAGGTGGTGCTCCCGGCTGGAAAACGGCAATCAAAAATGAACATGTAAAGGCGATTGTTGCAATTGAGCCGGGTGGATTTGACTTTCCTGAAGGTGAAGTACCCGAAGGAAATAGAGGTGGCAAAGGATTGCCGCTAAACGAGTTTAACAAGTTAACCAAAATCCCTATTGTAGTTTATTTTGGTGATTTCATCCCCAAAGAGAATACCAATGCAGCGTCATTAAATTTTTGGCGAGGAGTTCTGGCTACCGGACGACAATGGGCTAAAGTTGTCAACGCACACGGCGGCGATGTAACTATTGTCCATTTACCCGAAATCGGAATTAAAGGCAATACCCACTTTATTATGTCTGATTTAAACAACAAGGAAATAGCGGAGGTAGTTGCAAAATGGTTGCACGACAAAAAACTTGATCAAAAATGAAAAAATTAATCATCGTAATATTTTTTTTAATGGGTTTTATGGGATTTAGCCCTGCAAAGGAGAAACCGTTAAGCAAAACATTAACCATCAAGCAACAAAAACTTATTATCATCTCAGCGTTGACAGCAAAGGGAGATTTGATACCCCTTAAAAAACAACTTGCCGCCGGGCTTCAGGCCGGATTAACTGTAAATGAAATTAAGGAAACACTTGTTCACCTTTATGCCTATTGTGGATTTCCGAGAAGCATCCGCGGATTGCAAACTTTTATGGTGGTGCTTGACGAGCGCAAAAAACAAGGCATCAAAGAGAACCTGGGCAAACAGGCTACTCCTATTCATGATGATAGGAGTAAATTTGAAAGAGGTAAATCAGTATTGGAAACACTTACCGGTGCGTCGCAAGATGGGCCAAAGGCCGGATACGCTGCTTTTTCCCCTGAAATTGAAATCTTTCTTAAAGAACATCTCTTCGCTGATATTTTTGAAAGAGATATACTGAGTTTTGCAGACCGGGAACTGATCACCGTATCCGTTTTAAGCAGCATTGGAGGTGTGGAACCTATGCTAAACTCGCATTTCGGAATCTGTTTAAATCTGGGCATCACGCCCGAGCAGTTGCGTCAGTTTATTACCATCATTGGGAATGAGATAGGCAGAAAAGACGCAGAGAAAGCTAATGTTGTTTTAACGGCAATCGTGAACAGCAAAAAGCAAATACCTAACAAATAACAATGGCTTCATATTATCATGATGAAAAATAATCTTAAAAACCTGGCAGTTTTACTATTCATGTTTACAGCAGCCTGTAAAGAGGGTGAACAAACAAAATATACGAGTAATTTACTTTTCCCTCAGGGAGATAAAAATACCAATAGCAATTTTAAAGGCGATGTTTGGGTGAAATCTCTGGTAGATCCGGATAGTTTAAATGAGAACGCAGTAGGCAATGTAACTTTTTCCGCCGGAGCGAGGAGCAACTGGCATACGCATCCTGCGGGGCAAATTTTACTTGTAACTGAGGGTGTTGGCTATTACCAGGAAAAGGGAAAAGCTAAAATAGTATTGCGCAAAGGAGATAGTATAAAGTGCCCGCCAAATCTGGCGCATTGGCACGGAGCCAGTCTGGATACAGCATTTGTCCAAATTGCCATCACTGGTAGACAGCATGGGCCAACAAAATGGCTGGAGCCGGTATCGGATGCGGATTACAGGAAGTAATACTGTTCATCCTGCTCAAAAAAGATTCCAACAATGTGTTATCCAATTTCTATAATTTAAAAACGGCCCGTTAGCATTAAACTTGATGCTGCTGGTTGGTAAAAAGGCATAAGGGTAAACTGGCTTTCTTTCTTCTTACTGAAAACTTGTTTCATGTAAGGATAAACTAGATAGGCGATCTTGGTGGAGGCAATTCCGAAGCCGGCACCGGCAACAACATCACTAAACCAATGTTTGTTATTATACATCCTCAGCGTTCCAGTAGCTGAGGCCACAAAATAACCTGCGTACCCTATCCATGGATTAACATCTTTATATTCCTGGTGCAGAAATTCCGCAGCCATAAAAGCAGATGCTGTATGGCCAGATGGAAAAGAGTTTTCACCATTTCCGTTCGGTCGCATTCTGCCTACACCTTGTTTTACAAAATGTGTTGATAAACCCATAATTGCCGCTGAGGTTAAATATAACATGGAAGCATCAAACAGATTATGCTTACCTTTTATACCCGAAAGATTCAAAGCATAAACTGCAGCAGCAGGTGCAAACTGGATATAATCATCAACATGTGCTGCAAATAGCGGATGATCTTCCTGAAGTTCATCCTTTGTACTGAGATCCAGTTGTTTTAACGCTCCATGATCATAAACGGCTGTGAAACCATAACCTATGAGTGCAGTAGGAATAATGATCGGCACCACGTTAAATTTCCTTTTTGGTACAAGATAACCGCTGTACCACCGCCTGGATGAATCAGCAACCTTGGTGTTATTTGATGAATCGGTATGTTGAGCAAATGAGGAAAATGCGATCATGACAAAAAGCAGCAATGAAAAACAAGTATTGTACACCCCCGCTCTAACTCGATTTAACTGTAAAATCTTTTTCATCATTTTAATTTTCATCAAAACTAAAATGCAATTATGTAGGAATTCTGTAGTTGATAACGGGATTAGAAAAGGATTGAAAATGTATGCATTTCATCGTGATCGTATGAAATTTCATATCCGTAAAGATTACAGATTTGTTTTGTTATGGCGAGACCCAATCCCATTCCTTCTGATTCACTTGATTTTGAAAAGCGGTCGAAAAGATGATCTCTCAATTCAAAACCCTTTCCGCTATTAGAGATAACCAAAGCTGCTTCCGAAAGTTTAATTACTATTTTGCCTCCCTTAATATTATGCCTTACCGCGTTGCTAAAAAGATTATTTAATGAAATATCTGCTAAATAACGGCTCATGTGAACAGTTTTATTTTCCAAATCCAATTCTAAACTTAATCCTCCTTGCTCAAAAAGTTCTTGAAATTGCCTTAATTTCAATTCTACGAGTAGTTTAAAATCAACATCTTGCGTGTCAGCAATTAAGTTGTTTTCGATTTTAGCCAGCAACAGCAGCGATTGATGCAATCGCGAAAGCTTGCCTGTGGCCTGATAAATATCCTCCAAAATTGCACCTTGCTGAGCGGTAAAAGCTTCCGTTTGTAATAGCGAATCGAGTTTTGAATTGATCACCGCTAGCGGCGTCATCATTTCATGCGAAGCATTATCTGTAAAGGTTTTTAACTCCTTATAATCTTGCCTAACCCGGCTGGCCATGGCATTTACCGAACTATTTAGCTCAATAAATTCATCTATTTTAGTGGGTTCTGCGGTGATGGTTTCCATCTTGCTCACCTCAAATGATTTCATTTTTTTTAGGATATTATAAAACGGTTGCCAAAGTCTGTTCAGCAAAAAGCGGTTAATTACGAAAAGCGAAATCAGCAAAATCAGGGTTACCGCCAGGGTGATCAAAAAAATTACCCGAACCAAATCTTCTGATTCGACCCTTGATTTTGTAATGGTAATCAAAATGGTTTTACCCTTTAAATTAACTGTTGTGACGAGTCTTCTTCCTGGTTCTTCTTCATTATCTTTCGGGTTCAGGTAGCCGACATAACTAAATTCGCGAAATCCGGCTAAGCTATCGGGTGCTTGCGTGAAAGAGAGCTGCTGGTCGATGTAACTTGCCGGCAGCGGCAATTTTTGGTAAGTATGGGTATATTGTCTAATCTCTTCTTCTTCAACGGCTAAATCTTTATCCAGTTTATTTGTCAATATCAAATGGATAAACAGATAATAGATAAACCCGGTGATCACCAGGATAATGAGCGAAGTGAAGATGTTAACCTGGTTATAGCGACTGGATAATTTCATATCGCGGTAAATTTATAGCCAATACCATACACGGATTTGATATAATCTTTACAGGTCGCCTCAGCAAGTTTCTTTTTCAGGTTTTTAACATGCGTATAAATAAAATCAAAATCATCGGATAGATCCATTTCATCACCCCAAAGATGTTCTGCCATGGCGTTTTTG
Organism: Pedobacter agri PB92; assembly: GCF_000258495.1. GTDB lineage: Bacteria > Bacteroidota > Bacteroidia > Sphingobacteriales > Sphingobacteriaceae > Pedobacter > Pedobacter agri. The sequence continues at coordinate 10,961 of NZ_AJLG01000008.1, read as the reverse complement.
GTAACTACTTTATTTTTGTTGGAAAGAAAATAAACCAGCAAATCAAATTCTTTCTTGGTTAAACTCAAGGGCTTATTATTTACGGTTATGGTCATGGCAAATACATCAACATTAATTTCATTAAACCTGATCACATTATCTCCGTCAAAATTTTTGCGGCGTACAATGGCACTCACCCTGGCTTTTAATTCTGAAAGATGGAAAGGTTTGACCAGATAATCATCAGCACCAAGATCGAGGCCTGCAAGCCTGTCATCTAATGAATGGCGGGCTGAAATGATCAACACGCCATCTTTCTTATTTAATTTTTTAAGTCTGGATAACAACTCTAAACCTTCACCGTCAGGAAGCCCTAAATCCAGCAGTATGCAGTCATAGTGGTATAGTTCTATTTTTTGGATGGCCGAATTAAAATCAGGAGCATGTTCGCACACATTTCCCTCACCGGTAAAATAGGTTAAAATGCTTTCATACAAAGCCTGTTCATCCTCAATGACCAAAATTTTCATCATGTAAAATAGCGATTTGTGCCTGATTTTATACAACGTTAAAAAGCAATTCTGTAGGAATTCTGTAGCAAGAAGCAACGCTCAAAGCAAAACTTCAGAATTTCTACAGAATTGAAATCTAACTTCGTACTCTTATTTAACTATCCCTATCCAAAATTGTAAATGGCCAAGTTTAACCAACTCTTTAAGTATAGATTTTCGCCTGTATTACTTGCTGCTTTGCTCCTTTGTGTAGTTTCATTACTTACCAGGATAGTATTGTTGCTGTTTTCAAATCATGATATCGATTGGACCGTAGCCAATATTTTGAAAATATTTTTAGTTGGTTTTTTATACGATCTGGCAGCGGCATCGTTTGCCTGCATCCCACTGATCATCTATTTATGGGTCTTACCTTCAAAATGGTATCGTCGAAAAACCAATGGGATTTTAATTTTTATTTACTTTTTTATTATTGTTCTTACGCTCATATTCAACGCAATATCAGAATGGTTTTTTTGGGAAGAGTTTTCGGTAAGGTATAATTTTATAGCCGTTGATTATCTGGTTTACACCACGGAGGTAATCGGTAATATTCGTCAGTCTTATCCAATCAACACCATATTAATTATAATTATTGCTTTAACTTCCGTTGCAGTTTTTATGCTTAGAAAACTGATATGGCCAGTAAATTATGTTGATTCAAAATTCAAAAACAGAAGCTTAACTGCACTAGTTTTACTCATTATACCGATAGTTGTTTATTTCGGCTTAAGCCATAAGTGGAAATATCAAAGCAGTAACCAATATGTAAATGAACTTTCTGGTAATGGCATGTACGATTTTGGTTTTGCCTTTTGGAATAACCAGCTGGATTACAACACTTTTTACAAAACGCTACCACTCCCGAAAGTAGAATCCATCATTAAAAAAATCTACAACCAGGAAACAGGCAGTAACAATAATCATTACCGATACACCACAAGAATGGTAAATGAAAGTAAACCCGAAAATAGGATGAATGTGGTGCTTATTAGTGTTGAAAGTTTAAGTGCAGAATTTTTAGGGAGCTTTGGTAATACACAGCACATTACGCCAGAACTGGACACACTTGCAAAATCAGGAATATTGTTCACGAATTTATATGCTTCAGGAACCCGAACAGTTAGAGGTTTGGAGGCATTATCGCTTTGCATTCCACCAACACCCGGCCAATCTATCGTAAAACGGCCAGACAATAAAAACCTCTTTACCCTGGGCAGTATCTTCCGGAGTAAAGGTTACAATTCACATTTTATTTATGGTGGTTATGGCTATTTCGACAACATGTCTGAATTTTTTTTCTCAAAATGGTTATAAGGTAACCGACAGAAATGCTTTGAAAGATTCGGAAGTACATTATTCAAATATTTGGGGCGTTGCCGATGAAGATCTTTTTACGCTTTCGATAAGAGAACTCGATGAGGATTTTAAACATAAAAAACCGTTTTTCGCACAAATCATGACGGTTTCCAATCATCGTCCGTATACCTATCCTGAAGGTAGAATAGATATTCCGTCAAAAATCAGTAGAGAAGGCGCTGTAAAATACACCGATTATGCCATCGGAAAATTTATTAAAGATGCCCGAAAAAAGCCATGGTTTTCGAATACCTTATTTGTTATCGTAGCAGATCATTGCGCATCGAGTGCAGGTAAAGTACAATTACCGGTTGATAAGTACCATATTCCGATGATTTTTTATGCCCCTGCACACATCGCACCATCTAAATTTGAAAAACTTACCGCACAACTGGATATCGGTCCAACCATTTTAGGTTATCTCAATTTCAGCTATAAAAGTAAGTTCTTTGGCCATAATGTTTTTAAGATGAAAGACGATGAGCAACGAGCTTTTATTAGTACCTACCAAAGCCTAGGTTATTTGCATAACGGAAAACTGATGGTTTTAAACCCCAATAGAAAACTCGGCACTTTTAAGCCTGACTTTAAAACAGGTACAGCAATAAAAACAGCTGATGATGAAAAATTAACAAATGAGGCAATCTCTTATTATCAGATGGCGGCATATCTTTATCAAAAAGGCCTTTATCAACAAGAAAAATAAATGGCGTATTCTTAATACCTTTTTGATAATTATAGCTCTAGATTTTTCAAAGCAATTAAAATTGTAAAATTCACTTCTTCAGATTCCGTACAGATTTCAAATATAAATTGCGATTAAAAACATAATCCTTCAGATTTTATGAATCTGATTTTATGAATCTAAGAAGATTTTAACGATGAAAAATTACCAGTGTATTCTTACACTTTTATGCCTTTTTACTTTTTTAACGATCAGCAATGCATACCCGCAAGACAAAAAAATAAGTCTTTCCGGGCAGGTTAAGGATGCTAGAAATAAACTTACACTCCCCTACGCAAATATTATTATTAAAAAAGCCAGCGACGCTAAATTTTCAGACGGCACCATTTCTGATGAACAAGGTCGTTTTGTAATGAAAGATGTTAATCCAGGAAATTATCAGTTACAAATCAGTTTAGTGGGCTATCTACCCTTCCAAAAAGATATTACAATCGGTACGCTAAGCCCCTTTATTGATTTGGGTATTGTAGAACTTATAGAGGCTGCACAAACGTTGCAAACCGTAAATATAGAAGGTTCAAACAAAGACGGACTTTCAACAAAACTGGATAAAAAAACATTTGATCTCAGTAAAAACACCAGTCAGTTGGGTGGCTCCGTTTTACAAGCCATGCAAAACCTGCCAGGTATTAGTATCCAAGATGGCAAAGTTCAACTTCGGGGTAATAATAAGATTGCGGTACTAATAGACGGAAAACAAAATGCGATTACCTGATTTGGCAGTCAAACGGGCCTGGATAACATTCCGGCATCGGCCATTGAAAAAATTGAGATTATTAATAATCCATCATCAAAATACGATGCCAATGGTAATGCCGGAATCATCAATATCATTTACAAAAGAAATAAACAAGAGGGTTTTAATGTAAAAATTGGCCTGACTAGTGGTTTAGGAGCAATTTGGCTACGAAAACAAAATTTACCAGGGATCAGTCCACAATATCAGGCTACGCCAAAAATCAACCCATCTTTATCCATAAATTATAGAAAAAACAAATTGAACACTTTTGCACAGGCAGATTACTTATACACTCAAACTTTAAACAAAAACGAATTTTCACAACGCATTTACACTGATGGTACAATACTTAATCAACAGGTAAAGCGTAACAGAACCACCACATTCACCACTATAAAATCGGATGTTGACTATAACCCGAATGAGCGGAACAGCTTTTTAATTTCAGGATTTTTTAACCGAGAAAAAATTGGCGACCTGGGCGATATTCCATACTTCAACAGTGATTTTTCGGTAAGAAACCGCTTCTGGCAATTTATTGAAGATGAAGTAAAATATACAGCAACGGGCACAGCAAGCTATCAGCATAAATTTGCACAACCTGGCCATACCCTAAGTGCTGGCTTTAAATATACCTGGCACAGGGAAGATGAAAAATATTTTTTCAAGAATATAATGCCCACTTTTACAGGCGAAGATGCTTTCAAAATTTTATCTGATGAACACGTAGCCGATTTAAATATCGATTATGTTCGTCCAATGAAACATGGCCGTATCGAAGCTGGTTTAAAATATCGTAACCGCTTTATTCCTACAGATATGCAATTTTTTCCGGGTTTAAATTCACCAATTGATGCCAACGCAGGCGGATGGGCAGATTATAGCGAACAAATTCCTGCCGTATATGGAAACTATATTTATGAAGATAAAAGCATTGAACTCGAGGCGGGTTTAAGATTGGAATATGTTAAGCTAGATTACCAGGTTAATCCCGACCATAATACTTATAACAGTGATGGTTATGAATATTTCAGACCTTTCCCAAATTTGAGGTTTGTTTATAAGATAAACGATAAAAACAGGTTATCTGCATTTTACAGTCAAAGGGTAGATCGGCCAAATGAAGTGGATATCAGGATATTTCCGAAATATGATGAGCCTGAATTGCTGAAAGTAGGGAATCCAACTTTAAAGCCTCAATTTACACATCTATTAGATTTGGGCTATAAAAACAACTGGAAAAGTGGTTACTTCTATCTCTCCGGATTTCACAAAATTGTGAACGGAACAATAACAAGAATTGCGACCATAGTACCTGGGAACAACATTATTTACAACATTTTCCAGAATGCAGGAAGAAGTTACAATACCGGTGGCGAAGTTTTGATTCAACAGCAAATTGCCCCTTGGGTTTCCATGAATGTAAGTGGAATCATTTATCAGAATACCCTAAATGCCTTTTCGATTCAAAACCAATATCCTGTACCTACAATTTACAATATGCCGAAAGAATCAATTCTTTCAGGAAATTTGAAGTGGAACGCTCAATTAAAACTGGTTAAAAAAACGGACCTTCAGCTTTCTGCAACTTATTTAGCACCTGATTTGATCCCGCAAGGTAGAATAGGATCAAGATTCTCTACTGATTTAGGCATAAAAAGGCAAATCCAAACGGAAAAGGCGAATTTTTCTTAAACGGAAATGATATTTTCAATACTTTAAAAATTAAAAAGGATATTACCGGAAATGGCTTTCGCTTAATCAGCACCGATTATAATGAAACCCAGGTTTTCAGGATTGGATATAGTTATAAGTTTTAATTTCCGCAATCATCTACCATTGTTAACGCAGATTCAGACCAGAAAGAAACAAACTAATGGATAATGCACCGTGTAAAGTGAATTAAGAAATATCGCATCAACACCCTTTTAAATTTAAGTGAAAAACTCGATAAAGAATTAGGTAAAAAAGACCGCCGATTAAAGATTGAGCATGCTCAGCATATACTCCCTTCAGATATTCCAAGATTTAAAACACAGAACATTATTGCCAGTGTTCAGCCATACCATGCTATTGATGATGGGAAATGGGCAGGAAAAGTAATCGGTCATGAACGTGCTAAAACAACTTATGCTTTTAGATCGCTATTAAATACAGGTACCAAACTTGCATTCGGAGTGATGGGTTTGTGGCTCCCGCCGATCCACTAATTGGTATTTACGCAGCCGTTTATGTAATCCTCGAAAAAGACATTACCAAATTAGATCCCATACTTATCGAATCAGTAAAGATTTTAAGTACTGTTGTTGGCGGAAAGCAGGTTTTTAAACTGGAGAAAAAGAAATAATTTGATGCTTGCCAAACATTGACATTTACTGATGCAACACCCAATTGTAAAATCATTTTTTAGTTTTTGAAGGCCATTCGTTTTCTATTACTTTCGGAAAAAAAATCAGATACATGAGTTCACTAGCTATATTCCGCAAGGTTGCAGTTGCAGAAGGGATTTCTTATTTGCTGCTTCTCTTTGTAGCCATGCCTTTAAAATATTTTGCCGATATGCCATTATATGTGAAATATACGGGTTGGGCGCATGGTTTACTATTTGTGCTATATGCTGCAACTCTGGTATTGGCATGGCAGGAACAAAAATGGAAATTTGGCAAAGCGGTATTGATTTTCTTAGCCTCACTTTTACCTTTTGCACCCTTTATTGTCGATAAAAAATTGAAGGATGAACGTCCTGAAAACGCAAAATCCATATAATAAATGGGTTACGAATTATTTTAAAATAATTTTGTGATTTTGCCAAGTGTTACATACATTTGCAACCCCGTCCAACAGATGCCCGGATGGCGGAATTGGTAGACGCGCTGGTCTCAAACACCTGTGGGAAACCGTGCCGGTTCGACTCCGGCTCCGGGTACGAAGCCTCATTACGTAAGTAGTGAGGCTTTTTTTATTCCTTTCTCCATTACTTTCGTACTTATACCCGATGAAGATGGTATCACAATAGTTCGCCTAATTCTTATGGCATCCCTATCCGAGTTCTATTGCATAACCAAGGCATGATGATTGCATTTTAAGGCATTTTTTAAAACGCGATCATGCAACTGCGACTACACTGTGAATTTTAGCTAAGCTTTTGGCAAACGTTCTCTGATTCGGGCAATATATTTTTGGCGATAGAACAGATCTTTGATAACAGGAAATAACTTTTCTGAAGCATCTGGATGTTGATCATGTTGCAATTGTAAATCCCTTAGTTCATTTTCGTGCTGTTTTTCAATCGCATCAACCTCATTTTTTACCTGAGCTAATTTTTGCGCATCTGGTTCAAATTCCAAATCCATCAAAGCCTCGTTTACATCCATCATCTCCATTAAAAATGATTGCGGCAATTGGTAACCTTCATCTGTCGCAACAATACCCTTTAGCTCCAGTACATATTTTAAGCGCTTGTTCGCGTTGCTCAAGGTTTGGTAAGCCTTATTGTTAAGTGTAGACAAGTGTAAAACCTCCTCCTGCTTCTCTTCACTTTCATTGGCATAAAAATCAGGATGAAACTTTTTGCTCAAGGCATAAAATTTTGCTTTAATAGCATTTTGATCTGGATTGAACTGAACCGGTAATTCGTAAAACTCGAAATAGTTTGCTTGTTTATCTTCACTCATGAGGGATATCAATTAAAAAGCCGCAGCTGCAAAGATTGAAATAGTTAATCTATGCAGCTGCGGCAATATTATAAATTTGGTTTTACTTACCGAAAGATTTTAAAATATCATTACCAAAAGCAAACACCATCAGGCAAATCAAGATCACAAAACCTACAATTTGCGCCTTCTCCAGCACTTTTTCGCTTACCGGCTTCCGTTGTACCATTTCGATTAATAGAAACACTACGTGGCCTCCATCTAAGCCTGGAATTGGCAACAAATTCATAAAAGCCAGTGCCATTGAGATTAATCCGGTCAAAGTCCAGAATTTAACCCAGTCGAATGTCGATCCATAAACTTTTGCAATACCTATCGGGCTACTGATGTTACGGGCACTTAGCTTTCCTGTTATCATTTTACCGATGCCCTTGGCATTATCTAAAAACGTGCTCCAGGCCATCGTTGCACCAATTGGCAACGATTCTGCAAAACCAAATTCAACATGGGCGGTCTCCGGCATTTTGAAATTAGGGGCAATTCCAATCGTTCCTTCCTTGCCTACCAGCACATCAAAATTAATTTCCTTTCCTTTACGCAATGCATTAATGGTAATTTGCTTGTTTTTATTCTGCGATACTTCTTCTTTAAACTGATCGAAGAAAGTAACCGGTTTTCCATTTACTGCCAAAATGCTATCCCCTGGTTTTATTCCTGCAGCATAAGCTGGATAAACAGGTTTAACATACGGTCTTCCAAATATTTTATCAAAGAATGATTGCTGATCAGCCTTTTCATCGGGCGCCAAAACAGTGGCTACACTGGCCATCCGGTAACGCGGAGCAATGAAATTTTCCTTATCATTTTTTGATAGTTTGTTTAAGATCGTATCCGGAACCGAAATATAAAGCGTTTGGTTTCCTCTTAAAATGGTCAGTTGGGCACCATCAAACAAAACCTTACTTGAAATGGCATCCTCAAATTTGATTAACTTACTTCCATTAATGGCTAAAATACGATCTCCGTTTTTAAGTCCAATCTCTTTACCAATATTACCTACCGAGATTCCATCAGTTAATTTTCCATTTACAGTATAATTCTGACCATATTTAAATGTAAGCATCCAGAAAATAATGATACCTACAATTACGTTGACGATAATACCGCCAAGCATAACAATTAAACGTTGCCAGGCTGGTTTTGAACGAAATTCCCAGGGTTGTGCCGGTTGGGCCATTTGCTCGGTATCCATACTTTCATCGATCATTCCGGCAATTTTAACGTAACCACCCAGCGGTAGCCATCCCACACCATATTCAACATCTCCTTTTTTAAAACTAAATAGTTTAAATCCCCAGGCATCAAAGAATAAATAAAACTTCTCTACTTTAATCCCAAATGCCCTGGCTGCCAAGAAATGCCCTAATTCGTGTAATATTACCAATAAAGACAATCCGAGCAACAGCTGCCCCGCCATAATCAATCCATTCATATGCTATTCTAAAATTTTTATGTTAGATGTTAAACTTTACTTTTTGTTACTAATTCGCCGGCTAAGATACGGCTATGTTTGTCAGTTTCTAAATAATCGGTCAATTGTGGTTTTTCAATGAAACTGATATCTTCCATGCACTGCTCGATCACGTCGCTCATTTGCAGGAAACCAATCTTATCTTTCAGGAAAGCCTCCACTACTACTTCATTCGCTGCATTTAAAATGCAAGGCATATTTCCACCTTTCCTCAATGATTGAAAAGCAAGGTCCAAATTTTTAAAGGTATCCAGATCAGCTTGTTGAAAGCTGAAAGTTGGATAGTCCAGGAAATTAAAACGTTTGAAATCGTTTTTTAGCCTATCGGGATAATTTAAGGCATATTGAATAGGCAATTTCATATCCGGAACGCCCATTTGTGCTTTCATCGATCCATCGGTAAACTGAACAATGGAATGAATAATTGATTGTGGATGGACAATGACATCAATTTGGTCTACATTGAGATCAAACAGCCACTTTGCTTCAATCACCTCTAAACCTTTATTCATCAGCGAGGCTGAATCAATCGTGATTTTAGCGCCCATCACCCAGTTGGGATGCTTCAAAGCCTGCTCTTTTTTTACAGAAGCAAGAAAACTTTTATCCTTTGATAAAAAAGGCCCACCAGAAGCCGTAAGGTAAATTTTTTCAATCTCATTCTGTTCCTCTCCTACCAAACATTGAAATATGGCTGAATGCTCAGAATCTACCGGAAGAATTTTAACCTGATGTTGCCTGGCCAGTTCGGTAATATATTCTCCGGCAACTACCAAAGTTTCTTTATTGGCTAAAGCGATGTTCTTGCCCGCTTTGATGGCGGCAATAGTTGGCTTTAATCCAACTGAACCCATTAACGCAGTAAGCACAATATCACTTTGCGGATAAGCGGCGACCTCTGTTAAGGCGGCTTCTCCCGCCAACACCTGGATATCTAAAGATGACAAAGCATCTTTCACATATCGATATTGGGTTTCATCACAAATTACTACTGTTTCAGGTTTAAATTCCTTTGCCTGTTGAATAAGCAACTCTGAATTTTTTAGCGCAGATAAAACAGAAACCTTAAAAATTGCAGGATTATCCCGAACCACTTCAAGGGCTTGCGTACCAATGCTTCCTGTAGAACCTAATATGGTAATGTTTTTAGGCAATTGTTGTATTGTTGTATTGTTCAATTGTTTTCTTTCATTTGTTTAAGACTATCGTCTATACTAGATTGCTGTCGTATTCATCAACGATGCATCCCGGCCTATCACGGGCTGATTTTTAGCGACTGCAGATACTTTGTTTCTCAACATGATATCGACAGCTGAAGTCGCTGCAAATCGCAAATCCTTAATTGATGCGCCTATATTAATTTCAAATTCATAATCTACGCAACAATAAAGCGCTCTAGCCCTTCTGCCAATTTCCTGTCGTTACTCAACCTCGGCACTTTATTTTGTCCACCCAATTTTCCTTCACTCTTCATGTAATTCACAAAGGCATCTTTCTGCAAGGTACGAATAACTAAAGGCTGTAAGATATTTCCCTCAATCAGGTCAAAGTAGTAAATATTTTTCTTTTGCAAAGCCTGATCTACCTTTCTACTAAAAGCGGCTAGATCTTTTGGTGCTGAAGAAAATTCTACAAACCACTCATGATAAGGAAGTTCCCCATCTTGAGGATTGACCTGTGGCGCAACGGTAAACTCCGTAATTTCTACTTTTTCTTCATTCGCTACCGATAATAAAGCATGCTCTACTTCCTCACCAATAACGTGTTCGCCGAAAGCCGAAATGAAATGTTTAATTCGGCCTGTCACTACGATTTTATACGGGCTTTTAGAGACAAATTTAATGGTATCGCCAATGCTATAACCCCATAAACCTGCATTGGTATTTAAAATTAGTGCATAATTCGTATCTAATTCAATCTCGCCAAGCGATAGTCGTGTTGCATTTTCATTGTAATACTCATCTGCTGGAATAAATTCGTAAAAAATACCGGCGTCAGCCAAAAGCAATAGACCTTTGTCGTTTTGACTATCCTGATAAGCGATAAATCCTTCTGATGCCGGATAGGTTTCGATAGCGTCGATTCTCTTACCAATGCTTTGTTCAATTTTTGCCCTGTACGGCTCAAAATTTACGCCTCCGTAAATAAAAAGGCTAAAATTTCTGAATATTTCAGAGATCTTCTTTCCGCCGGTCTTTTCAGAAAGTTTATCAAAATACATTTGCACCCATGGTGGAATACCCGATATCAAGGTCATATCCTCATTGATGGTTTCCTCCACAATGGCATCAACTTTCTGCTCCCAATCTTCAATAATATTTGTCTCATAAGACGGCAGCCTGTTTTTCTGTAGATAAGCCGGAACATGATGTGCAACTATACCCGATAAACGGCCAACGTTAAT
>NZ_AJLG01000007.1 GCF_000258495.1 Pedobacter agri PB92 | reverse complement strand
TGTCTTCGTTCAGTATTAACATTAATGGGGAAAGCATCACCAACAGAAAAAATCTGGTAATTAGCGCTGGCGATTCTGTAAATATTTTTGTTAAGGTGAACATCAACCCTGATGATAAGCAATTGCCTTTTATCGTTCAGGATTCGATTTTATTTTCAACAAATGGAAACCAACAGGCAGTACATTTTATAGCATATGGGCAAAATGCAGTATTTGTAAATAAATCATCAATTAACTCAGACATTACCTGGTCATCAGCACTTCCGTACGTCATTACCGGTGCATTAACCGTCAGAAATAACACCACCTTAACAATTAAGCCTGGAGCAAAGCTTTATTTCCATAAGGATGCAAGCTTAAATATAGAAGGCAATTTAAGCGCAACAGGTACAGCTGATAAACCCATTATGTTTTGTAGTGACCGGTTAGAAAGTGCTTACACCGATGAGCCGGGACAATGGAAGGGCATATTTATAAAACCGACAGCCAACGCAACTATTGCGTATGCGACGATTAAAAATGCTTCTGTTGGCATCACCTCAGATTCACTTTCAAAAAATGCCATTCCGAAGCTGATCTTAAGCAACGCTGTGATCAAGAATATGCAGGTGGCAGGTTATATTGGAAATCATTCTGAACTTATTGCTTTTAACAGTTTGTTTTACAATTGCGGTAACTATCTGTTATATGCAGTTGGCGGAGGGAATTATAATTTGAAACAAAATACCTTTGTAGGTTACAATCCAAATTTTCCTCGTAAAACCGCAGCGTTAACCTTTTCTGATTATTTATCTGTTAAAGCCTATAACAAGTTGAATTTAAATCTAACCAATAACATCATTTGGGGACAACTTAATAATGAACTGGATATCCAAAAGAAAACAACAGCAGTAATTGAGAGCAGGATCTGGAATAATTTAATTAAAACTAACGCTACCGCTTTTGCGAATAATGATAATTTAATCAACTCCGATCCAGGATTTATCAATACTACACTCGGAAACTTCGAATTAGCAAATAACAGTTTGGCGTTGAAAAAAGGCTACAACCTCAGCAATGACCTTTATTTTAATGACTACCTGAACCATGATCTCAAAAATGACCCAAGATTTTTTCCATCCACATTAGGCTGTTTCGAAAAAAACTAACTTTTTTCAAAGTCGTTAAAACAATTTCTCATTGCGCCCGTTTATATAATTGAGAGCGTTAATTTAGATGGTAAGGGTCGATATTTCTACTAAGGATATCGGCCCTTTACTTTTTATCTCGTACAAGTCATTAGCATGAATCGCTAAATCGGAACCCTACAGTTTTAAATTTTCGAAAAGACGCTTAAAACAAAAAGCAACTACAAATAAATGAAGTTGCTTTCTGAAACTAAATGCGATTATAAGTTATTTATAAAGTGGGAACGCACTTACCAAGTTAATTACCTCAGCTTTAACTGCGTTGATATTGGCTTCATCTTCAGGATTGGTTAGTACCTGATCAATTAAATCAACAATTTTTTCCATCTCCGCTTCCTTTAAACCACGAGTGGTGATGGCGGCAGTACCTACGCGAATTCCTGATGTAACAAAAGGTGACTTATCATCAAAAGGAACCATATTTTTGTTTACAGTGATTTCAGCTCTTTCCAATGCGTTCTCTGCCACTTTACCGGTGATATTTTTATTTCGAAGGTCGATTAACATTAAATGGTTATCTGTACCGCCAGAAATGATACCATAACCTTTCGCCACGAATGCTTTCGCCATGGCCTGTGCGTTTGCCGCTACCTGTTTGATATAAGCACCATATTCTTCTGTCAAAGCTTCTCCGAAAGCAATTGCCTTCGCAGCGATGATGTGCTCAAGCGGACCACCCTGAGTTCCTGGGAAAACAGCCATATCTAATAAATTACTCATCATTCGGGTTTCACCTTTTGGTGTTTTCAAGCCCCAAGGATTTTCAAAATCTTTACCCATCATAATCATTCCGCCACGAGGGCCACGCAATGTTTTATGTGTAGTAGTGGTTACGATATGGCAGTGTGGAAGTGGGTTTGCCAATAAACCTTTAGCAATTAAACCTGCCGGATGTGAAATATCAGCCAATACCAAAGCACCGATTTTATCGGCTACTGAGCGAATGAAAGCGTAATCCCACTCACGTGAATACGCTGACGCACCGCAGATAATTAATTTTGGTTTTTCAGCTAAAGCAACTTCTTCCAGTTTTTTATAATCAATTAAACCAGTTTCTTTCTCTACGCCATAAAATAAAGGCTGGTACAATTTACCGGAGAAATTTACCGGCGAACCATGCGTTAAGTGACCTCCATGAGAAAGGTCGAACCCTAAAATTTTATCGCCCGGCTGAAGAATAGCCAGCATAACAGCAGCATTTGCCTGAGCACCTGAGTGAGGCTGAACGTTAACCCAGGCAGCGCCAAATAATTCTTTAGCTCTGTCTATTGCAATTTGTTCTACTACATCTACCACCTGGCAACCACCATAGTAACGTTTTCCTGGCAATCCTTCTGCATATTTATTTGTCAGTACAGAACCAGCAGCTTCCATTACCTGCTTGCTTACAAAGTTTTCTGATGCGATAAGTTCTAAACCGTGCTCTTGGCGGTTTAATTCTTTATCAATAAGTTCAAAAATTTGGGTGTCGCGTTTCATCCTTATATAGGTTTGTATTTTTTGTGCAAAAGTAAGAAATTAATCGTTAACGAAGTGGTTGAATAGGAGTTAAATTGCTGCCCGAAAAGTTTGCCTTTTTGAGTTAACAGTGAGCGTAAAACCAAACAATTGCAAAGATTCCAAAATGTGACATTCGCAACGCTATTCAGGTAATGATTTCACCTTGAAATTATTAAAGCCGCTTCCGATAGTAATTTCAATAATCTGTTGCTGCAGCATTTCTAAGATCGCTAAGAAGTTGTATACGAAATGAACCTTGTTCTCTGAATTCTTGAGTACTAAAGCAAAATCAATCTGCTTATTGATGTTTAGTAAGTTGGAGATGAAATGTTTTTGCTGTTCAATAGTGTAAGGATATTGTACAACGGTATGTTTAACCTCTTCGCTACGCAACTCATACTTTTGCATGGTGCGGTGGTATATAGTTAACAACTTGTATAAATCAAGCGATAGCAATTCGTCCTGATGAGAAGAGGATTCCGCGGCAAGTGATAAATCATATTCAATGTTACCTCTTCGCTCCTGCTGCATTCTGGTTTCTTCAAAAACCTTCAATTCTTCAGCAGCAGATTTAAACTGTTTGTAGGCGATAAGCCTGGCAATTAAGTCTTGTTCGGGGTTAAGTTCAACACCTGATTCGTCAACCTCAATGCGAGGCAGCAGCATTTTGGATTTGATCCGCATTAAAGTTGCTGCCACGAGGATAAATTCGCTGGCAACTTCTACATTTAGGGCCAAAAGCTGGTGAATATAAGCCAGGAAATCATTAGTGATTTTCGCAATCTCGATGTCCTGAATGTTTAGCTCATCTCGTTCGATGAAAAACAAAAGTAAATCGAAGGGACCTTCAAAAACAGGAAGTTTGATTTCAAAATTCTCAGACTGCATTTAAACAAAAATAATAAATAACAGCGAGACGTAATCAGCACTTCTACGAATTAAAAGCAGAAATTAAATTCCATTACTCAAGATGTAGATGGTTTGTCTGGAATCTAAATGAAAAAGGAATTCTCTGGCATCATTTACTACAGATTTCCTGATTTTAACAACTTTACCTTGAGAGTTGTACTCATCAACAATTTCATCACCAATCTTAACTTTGTTAAGTTTGTTTACAGGGGTTGAGTGTGTTAAATTTAGCATGGGATGTTTTTTTTACTAATGTGGTACTTTTTTTATCTATCGCGAACACAAGTCGACCAACTCAGTAATATGGTAGAAAATGATGCCACAAATATAGATAAAGTATATACATAAACTTCTATAAAGTAGTTTTAATACTACACATTTAGACATTCACCGTGTATATCGTATTAAAGATCCGAATAATAATTCTGCTTAATTGAAGATAATCAGGAAGGGATGCGATTTTTCTTCTGTATTAAAACAAAAATACCTTACTTTGTATCTTGTTTTTTACCCAACTACTGAATGCAAGTTAAAGCTGGCCCCCTATTATCTAAAATCAACTATCCTGCTGACTTAAAGCAATATAGCGAATCTGACTTAGAACAAATAAGCCAAGAATTACGTCAATATATTATTGATGTAGTGAGTGTAAATGGTGGCCATTTTGGCTCAAGTTTAGGTGTTGTGGAACTCACTGTAGCACTTCACTATGCTTTGAACACCCCTTACGATAAGCTTGTTTGGGATGTAGGTCATCAGGCTTATGGCCATAAAATACTCACCGGCAGAAGAGAATTATTTCATACCAACCGCATATATAAAGGAATAAGTGGATTTCCTAAAATTTCGGAAAGTGAATATGATACTTTTGGGGTTGGCCACTCCTCTACTTCGATCTCTGCGGCCTTAGGCATGGCAGTTGCTTCACAGTTGAAGGGAGAATCGAACCGACAGCATGTTGCAGTTATTGGAGATGGCGCAATGACTGCTGGTTTAGCTTTTGAAGGTTTGAATCATGCGGGAATCGAAAACAGCAACGTACTGGTTATCTTAAATGATAACTGCATGTCAATCGACCCCAATGTTGGTGCCCTAAAGGAGTATTTAACAAGTATTACCATATCAAAATCTTATAATCGCTTCCGCGATGATATATCGAGTGTGCTGGCTGGCCTTTCTAAACTAGGGCCAAATGCACATAAGTACGTAAAGAAAATAGAAAAAAGTATTAAGGGTACGTTATTAAAACAAAGCAACTTATTTGAGGCGTTAAATTTCAGATATTTTGGACCTGTTGACGGCCATGATGTTAAACGTTTAGCGCAAACGATTAAAGATTTATCTGCTATTCCGGGCCCTAAATTATTACACTGTATTACAGTTAAGGGTAAAGGATTTGCATTGGCAGAAAAAGATCAAACCATATGGCATGCCCCAGGTTTGTTCGATAAAATTACTGGTGAGATCAAAAAGAGTGTTCCAGATAAACCACAACCTCCAAAATATCAGGATGTTTTTGGACATACGATGGTCGAACTCGCAGAAGCGAATGATAAAATTGTTGGAATAACTCCCGCAATGCCTTCCGGCTCATCATTAAATATTATGATGAAAGCCATGCCCAAGCGAGCTTTTGATGTGGGTATAGCGGAACAACATGCGGTTACTTTTTCAGCTGGATTAGCTGCACAAGGATTGGTTCCATTTTGTAACATCTACTCAAGTTTCATGCAAAGGGCCTATGATCAGGTCATTCATGATGTGGCTATACAAAAATTAAATGTTGTCTTTTGTCTGGATAGAGCAGGATTAGCTGGTGCTGATGGCGCTACGCATCATGGCGCTTATGATATTGCCTACATGCGTTGTATACCAAATCTGATCATTTCTTCGCCAATGAACGAAGAAGAATTGCGCAACCTTATGTATACCGCCCAACAAGAAAACATGGGGCCGTTCGTGATTCGTTATCCTCGTGGAAACGGTGTGATGCCCGACTGGAAAAGGCCATTTAAAACTTTGGAAATCGGCAAGGGCCGCAAGATTTGTGATGGCGAAGATGTAGCGTTACTAACCATTGGTCATGTGGGCAATTTTGCTGTTGAAGCACGTTCAGAACTAAATAGTGAAGGTATCTACCCGGCGCACTACGACCTTAGATTTGTTAAGCCTTTAGATGAAGAGATGCTCCATGAGGTATTCTCAAAATATAAACATGTGATCACTGTAGAAGATGGATCACTTCCAGGTGGCATTGGTTCAGCTGTTTTAGAATTTATGGCCGATCATGGTTATACTTCAAATGTGATCCGATTGGGTATTCCTGATCAGTTTGTGGAACATGGCGAACAACCAGAACTTTGGGCAGAATGCGGCTATGATAAAAATGCTATTGTTAATGCTGTGAGGAAAGTTGGATTCAAAAGAGTAACGGATAGTATGGTGGGGTAATTAACTTCACCTGATTAATATAAAGGCAATAACTTAACCGTTATTGCCTTTTTTTGTTATGCCGAAAGATAACCTAGCCGTAAAGGGCCATTGTTGGGCTTGCTATTTAAGTGGTTATTTGCAGTAAAGTATTCAATACTCTAAATTCATTTTTTCACCAATATCTAATTTAGATTTATTTTACTCCAGACAATATAATCCATCAATATAAGCAGATGCACAGTAGGGATAATAACACATACGTTTTAATCATGGCCGGTGGTGTTGGCAGTAGATTCTGGCCAAAAAGCAGAAACAGTTTTCCAAAACAATTTATCGATATTCTGGGTAGTGGAAAATCGTTATTGCAATTAACATATCAAAGATTTCTTAAAGTTTGTGCAGCGGAAAATATCTACATTTTAACCAACGAGATTTACACCGACATCATTGAACTTCAAATTGGTGCCCAAGCTAAAAAAAACATTATAGCTGAACCCTGCAGAAGAAACACAGCACCCTGTATCGCTTATGCCACCTTCAAAATCGCCTCGCTCAATCCGAATGCGAATATCATCATTGCACCTTCAGATCATTTAATTTTAAATGAAGAGGTATTCATTTCAAGTTTAACGGAAGCTCTTTATTTTGCTACTCATCACGATGCTTTGATTACCTTGGGTATCACACCAACTAGACCAGATACTGGTTATGGCTATATTAAGTTTGAGTCCTCTGGTACAAAGATTTACAAGGTTACAGAATTTCTAGAAAAACCATCCCTTGATAAGGCTACAGCATTTCTAAAAAGTGGTGATTATGTTTGGAATGCAGGCATATTTATCTGGAACGTGAAGTCAATACTTACAGCAATTGAAAAACATGCAACGCAACTGTTTTCAATTTTTAATCAGGCAGACGTATACAATACAGAAAGTGAAACAAAATTTATTTCAGATAATTATCCACTATCAAATGATATATCGATTGATTATGCCATTATGGAAAAGGCCGATAATGTGTACACTATTACCGGAGATTTTGGATGGTCGGATTTGGGAACATGGGCATCCCTACATGATGTAATGGAGAAAGATATCGACAGCAATACCTTTAATGGGAAGGCATCACTGCTAAAAGATACACAAAATTGCATTATCCAATTGCCCAGCAATAAAATTGCTGTAGTAAAAGGCCTAAGTAATTTCATAGTGGTTGATGATGGCGACGTATTACTAATATATCCTAAACCACTCGAGCAGGAAATTAAAAAAGTATCAAATTCTGTGGTTGAACAGTTTGGAGCAGAGTACCAGTAAAACCATCATTAATTGGTTCCAAAATACATGGTAATAAAGGGCTATTGTTTCAATTTTGAACTATAAATAATTTAGTAAACGGTATCACAGATCCAAATCGATCAAATAAAACTATTAGTAAAATATGAAAAAAGCGCTTATAACGGGAATCACTGGCCAAGACGGGGCATATTTAGCAGAGTTATTGCTTGAAAAAGGTTATGAAGTACATGGTATCAAACGTAGAAGTTCTATGTTTAATACCGATCGTATTGATCACCTCTACCAGGATCCTCATGATAAAGATATCCGATTCAAACTCCATTATGGAGATCTTAGTGATTCAACTAACCTAATTCGCATTGTTCAGGAAGTTCAGCCAGATGAAATTTATAACCTGGGTGCGATGAGCCACGTAAAAGTGAGTTTTGATACTCCTGAATACACTGCTAACGCCGATGGAATAGGAACTTTACGACTATTGGAAGCATTGCGTATACTTGGTTTGGAAAAAAAGACACGTATTTACCAGGCTTCGACTTCTGAACTATATGGTTTAGTTCAGGCTGTTCCACAAAGTGAGACCACACCATTTTACCCACGTTCCCCATATGCTGTTGCAAAAATGTATGCCTATTGGATTACGGTGAACTACCGTGAAGCTTACGGAATGTTTGCCTGTAATGGAATCCTTTTTAATCATGAAAGTCCATTGAGGGGAGAAACATTTGTAACGCGTAAAATTACCAGAGCTGTATCCAAGATAGCATTAGGTCTTCAGGATAAATTATTCCTAGGAAATTTAGATGCACAAAGAGACTGGGGGCATGCAAAAGACTATGTGGAAGCCATGTGGCGCATTTTACAACAAGATGTTGCTGAAGATTATGTCATTGCAACAGGTGTAACCACTACGGTTCGTGATTTTGTGAAAATGTCGTTTCAGGAAGTTGGGATAGAACTTGAATTTGTTGGAGAGGGTGCAGATGAAAAAGCCTTTGTTATTTCTTGTACAAATGTAGATTTCCAGATTGAGATAGGTAAAGAGGTTGTTGCTGTTGATGCGGCGTATTTCCGCCCCACTGAAGTAGATCTTTTAATTGGAGATCCTACAAAATCCAAAACTAAACTAGGTTGGGAACCCAAATATGATCTTTCTGCATTAGTGAAAGAGATGATGGCTTCAGACGTTGAGCATTTTCAAAAAGAGCTTATGTTGAAAGATGCAGGATATCAAGTAAAAAATCAATTCGAATAGAAACTATAACTATATCACTTTGAAAAAGAACGCAAAAATATATATTGCTGGTCACCGCGGAATGGTTGGGTCCGCTATCTACCGAAAACTCGAAAGAGAAGGATTTAATAATATTATTACCAAAACATCTCAGGAACTCGATTTGCGTAATCAACTATCGGTTGTGGAATTTTTCGATCAGGAAAAACCAGAATATGTATTTTTAGCCGCTGCTAAAGTTGGAGGAATTGTAGCAAATAACACCTATAGGGCAGATTTCCTTTATGAAAATCTTGCCATTCAAAACAACATCATCCATCAATCTTATCTAAGCAATGTTAACAAGCTGATGTTTTTGGGTTCAAGTTGCATTTACCCGAAACTAGCGCCTCAACCATTAAAAGAGGAATATTTGTTGACAGGCTTATTAGAAGAAACCAATGAACCTTACGCAATAGCTAAAATTGCAGGCATAAAAATGTGTGAAGCTTATCGCTCACAATACGGTTGCAATTTTATCTCAGCTATGCCAACTAATCTTTACGGATACAATGATAATTATCATCCCGAAAACTCACACGTACTTCCTGCCCTGATCAGAAAATTTCATGAGGCAAAAAACAATAACATGGATGTGGTGGAAATTTGGGGTTCAGGCATGCCAATGAGAGAATTTCTCTTTGCAGATGATTTAGCAGATGCCTGTTTCTTTTTAATGGAAAATTACAATGAAGCTGGATTAGTAAATATTGGTACCGGCGAAGATTTAACGATTAGGGAACTAGCTTTAACAATCAAAAATACAATAGGCTTTAATGGCGATATAAAATTTGACACCACTAAGCCTGATGGTACCCCTCGCAAATTAATGGATGTAAGCAAATTACATAGTTTAGGCTGGAAACACCAGATTGATTTAAGATCTGGTTTACAATTGACGTATTCGGATTATCTATCGCATATCGCGATGATGAAATCTGCCTAGTCATCACAAATTAATTATTATATAACTTAAAATTACGAAGTGAAAATAGCTGTTATTGGAACAGGATATGTTGGTCTAGTTACCGGAACATGTCTTGCAGAAACCGGAAATGATGTGATATGTATTGATATCAATACCGAAAAGGTTAAAAAAATGCAAAATGGAGAAATTCCTATTTATGAACCTGGTTTAGATCTGTTATTTCATAGAAATATTGAACAAGGCCGACTTCATTTTTCAACAGACCTCGCTGCAGCTATTAAAGCTTCTGAAATTATTTTCATGGCTTTGCCCACTCCTCCTGGTGGCGATGGTGCTGCTGACCTCTCCTACATACTGGGAGCGGCAAAAGACATTGCAAACATCATTGAAGATTATAAAGTAATCGTTAATAAATCTACCGTTCCAGTTGGTACAGCAGATAAAGTAAAAGCTGTATTTGAAAATAATTCTAGCGTGAATGTAGATGTTGTTTCAAATCCGGAATTTTTGCGAGAGGGAGTTGCAGTTGATGACTTCATGAAACCCGATCGTATCGTACTAGGTACAAAAAGCGAAAGAGCAAAGGCATTGATGACCGAACTTTATAATCCATATGTTCGTCAAGGTAACCCAATCCTATTCATGGATGAAAGATCATCAGAGCTTACTAAATATGCGGCAAATTCATTCTTGGCAACTAAAATAACTTTCATGAACGAGATCGCAAATCTTTGTGAATTAGTAGGGGCAGATGTTGACTCGGTAAGAAGAGGAATAGGAGCGGATGAGCGGATTGGAAAGCGTTTTCTTTTCCCTGGTATAGGATATGGTGGTTCTTGCTTTCCAAAAGATGTTCAAGCACTATCTATGGCTGCTAGTGAGGTTAACTACGATTTTAAGATACTTAAGTCAGTAATGACGGTTAACCAGGAACAAAAACTACTCTTGGTAAGCAAATTACTGAAATATTATAATCAAGACATTAACGGTAAACATTTCGCTATATGGGGCCTCGCATTTAAGCCAGAAACTGATGATATACGTGAAGCTCCTGCCTTATACATCATTGATGAACTAATAAAAAAGGGGGCCACCGTAACTGTTTTCGACCCTGAAGCAATGGATAACATCAATAATATTATTGGGGATAAGGTTAGCTATGCAAAAGGCCAATATGAAGCGCTTGAAAACGCAGATGCATTGCTTATTGCTACCGAATGGTCCTTATTCCGTACACCCGATTTCAGCCGTATGGAAGAAAAACTTATTTCAAAGGTAATTTTTGATGGTAGAAATCTTTATGACTTGCAAAAAATGATTGATATGGGATATTATTACAATAGCGTTGGAAGAAAACTAATAAATTAATATGAATCCAAAAAGAATATTGATAACAGGAGCTGCAGGTTTTCTGGGATCCCATCTATGCGATCGTTTCGTTAAAGAGGATTATCACGTCATTGGGATGGATAATCTTATTACGGGAAGCTTGGCGAATATTGAACATCTGTTCAAATTGGAAAATTTTGAATTTTATCAGCATGATGTTAGCAAGTTTGTACATATCTCCGGAAATTTAGATTACATTTTGCATTTCGCTTCTCCCGCTAGTCCTATCGATTATTTAAAGATCCCAATCCAAACGCTGAAAGTTGGATCGTTAGGAACACACAATTTATTAGGCCTGGCTAGAAGCAAAGGTGCTAAAATGTTAATTGCTTCTACATCTGAAGTATATGGTGATCCAAATGTGAATCCGCAACCTGAAGAATATTGGGGAAATGTAAATCCCGTGGGTCCGAGAGGCGTCTATGATGAAGCTAAACGTTTCCAGGAAGCAATTACAATGGCCTATCATACCTTTCACGGTGTTGAGACTAGAATAGTCCGCATATTCAATACGTATGGTCCTCGTATGAGGTTAAATGATGGCCGAGTTCTTCCAGCATTTATTGGTCAGGCTTTACGTGGAGAAGATCTCACAGTTTTTGGAGACGGAAGTCAAACAAGATCATTTTGCTACGTTGATGATCTCATTGAAGGAATTTATCGTTTGTTAATGAGTGATTATGTTCAACCAATGAATATTGGCAACCCAGATGAAATCACCATTAAACAATTCTGCGAGGAGATAATTAAACTTACTGGAACTTCTCAAAAAATTATTTACAAAGATTTGC
This sequence comes from Pedobacter agri PB92, assembly GCF_000258495.1. Lineage (GTDB taxonomy): Bacteria > Bacteroidota > Bacteroidia > Sphingobacteriales > Sphingobacteriaceae > Pedobacter > Pedobacter agri. The sequence goes on along the minus strand of NZ_AJLG01000007.1, from coordinate 42,685 downwards.
CAATAGATGATCCAAAGCAACGCAGGCCTGATATTACCAAAGCAAAAGCCATTCTGGATTGGGAACCTAAAGTTGATCGGGCGACTGGTTTAAAGATAACCTATAATTATTTTAGATCCTTAGCCAATGAAGAACTGGCCAAAGTCGAACATAAAGATTTCGCAATTTATAATCGGTAAAAAAACTAAATCTATTGAGGCCTGCTTAAAAGTCAGGCTTTTTTTTTATAAAAAACCTTTCGTTAAACACACAACCCAAGATTTAGAAATAGAACCAATAATATATCGCAAATAATTAATAATCAACATAATAGATTTACGAATTAGATTCAATTATATATCATAGCCCTATGGGGCTATTGTAGTGCCGCACAATAATAAAGACTTTAGTACTAAGGTAATAGTATTCACACATGCCTCCCAAAACAAGTTAAACCCTGAAATAAAAAATGAATACGCCGCTATTTGTAGACGTCTTAGATTTTAAAGTTTTTTCTGATGACTTAAATGCTATTCCTATAGAAGGTGAGAAATGTAGAACGATCAATACTATTAGCCCTAACTCTTATGGCCTGTCGCTAAAAGACAGTACATTCGAAGCAGCACTTAAAAACACAGACTTTTTGGTTCTTGATGGTGTATATTTTGCATTTGCATCTTTAATGCTAAAAGGCAGGAACATAAAAAAAAATCAGGGGCCTGATGTATTTTACCATTTCATGGAACGCATGAATAAAAAAGGTGGTAAAATTTTCTTTTTGGGATCAAGTCTTGAAACTCTCCAAAAGATGGAGCAGCGTGTGAAAACTGATTATATAAATATTGAATCAAAAAGTTATTCACCACCCTTCAAAGATCATTTCAATGATGAAGATAATCGGGCTATGCTTGATGCAATTAACTCTTTTAGCCCTGAAGTCTTGTTCATTGGCATGACTTGTCCAAAACAGGAAAAATGGGCTACCCAGTTTAGAGATAGAATTAATTCAGGCTTGGTTATTAGTATTGGAAATGTATTTGATTGGTTTGCGGGTACACAAAAGCCAATTCACCCTTTTTGGTTTAAGATCAGAATCGGCTGGCTGGTAAGGATTTTCCAGCGACCAGAAATTTTCCGCCGAAACATTAGAAATCAAATGACCTTTTTCGGTGACGTACTAATGATTTTTTTAAAACTAAAAAGAATATAAAAATGATAAAAGTTGCCTTAGTTGGTGCAGGAAAAATGGGTGTATCTCACTTATCAATTCTTGGCGCTCATCCAGATGTAGAAATTGTTGGGGTATGCGATACATCCAAGATTGTTACCAACTTCTTAGAGCGTTATTCTAAACTTGATTGTTATAGTGACTTTGGAAAAATGCTTGACCAAGTTAAACCCGATGCGGTTTTCATAGCGGTTCCTACAAAGTTCCATTATCAACTAATTAAAATGGCTATGGAAAAAAACATCCATGTTTTTGCTGAGAAACCATTTTGCCTCAATACCACTGAAGGACGTGAATTAATCTCGCTGGCAGCCAAAAACAAACTAGTTAACCAAGTTGGTTATCACAATAAATTTGTTGGAACTTTTAAGGAAGTTAAAAGGATTATTAAATTGGGTATGATTGGGGAAGTATTTCACTTTGTTGCAGAATCTTATGGCCCTGTAGTTACGAAACCTAAACAAAGTTCCTGGAGATCTAAACCAGAAGAGGGTGGCGGTTGCTTAATGGATTATGCTTCACACGTAATTGATTTGGTAAATGATATTGTAGCACCTATTACCGAGGTTAAGGGAGCAACACTTAAATCTATTTACTCAAACACAGTTGAGGACGCAGTGTATTCAGTAATGAGTACCACTAGCAATGTAAGTGGAATCTTATCAGTTAACTGGAGCGAAGAAACCTATAGAAAGATGTCCACCACAGTGACTATCCTTGGATCAAAAGGGAAAATCATTTCTGATGCCAATGAGTTAAAACTATATCTAAAAGACGAGAATAAAGAAGACTATACAAAGGGATGGAATGTAAAATACATCACTGACTTAACGGAGCAGGTAAACTTCAATTTAAGAGGAGAAGAATATTCTGCGCAGATAGATTATTTCGTAGATGCAGTGATGAATAGAAAACCTAATACAATCAATACATTCCAACAAGCATGGGAAACCGATAAAGTGATCGAATTACTTAAACGACATAAATAACATGATAGATAGAATATTATTTGGAGACAACCAGTTTTTCGCAGTCAACCACATTTCAGATGAAAAATCACGTGCACAATCGATTCAATTTAAAAATGATGATGCCATTTTAAAAACGTTAGATCATGCTCGCGAAGCTGGATTAAATACATTTATGTGTACCACACACGATAGAATTAGTAGTGTATGTGATGTAATAAGGAAAAATCCGATAAAATACGAAAACTATAAAATTTTCCCTTGCATGCCATATGCCCATAAGTATGCCAATGCCGTAACTGAATTAGGAATCACCGGAACGATTAAACAATATGTTCCTGGTAATTTGTTTGGATCTTTATTTAAAGGAGGCATGGCTGTCTTATCAAAGGATTATATCTCTCTTATCGAACTAATGATTGATGCAGAAATGAAAATGTTTAAGGGCATTAAAACACCGGTAATTTTCCTTCAAAATGTTATCACCGATTTATTAATTGGTCTTAAAGCCGATGAGATTCTGATGGCCTTCTACAATCATGTTAGGAAAAAACATAACGCTGAACCAGGCTTTATTACTATGAATATGCCAAAACTCTATGAAATCCTAGAGCGAAATGGAGTTGAAAATCCAATTATATGTTCGTCTATCAACAAAGTCGGATTTAGGATGTCAGGAAAAGTTGAAGCATATGAAGAAATTCTCCGGACTAAAAGGGGAAGGTTTCTTGCTATGCAGGTTTTAGCCGGTGGTGCCATTCCACCTGAAGAAGCGATAGAATATATATGTAGCCTGCCGAACATAGAATCAGTACTTTTTGGGGCCTCTTCTAAAAGAAATATTGAAAGTACAGTTTCTTACATAAACAAATTTGATGAAAAACATCTAACAACTGCCATGGCTAGCTAATTAGCATATAATTCATTCGTTTTAAAAACAACAAAAGGGCTATTGCCCTTTTGTTGTTACTAATCGTTTTATCTTTTTAATCGGTGATCCAATTTCCCGTAATAAATGATAGGACTTAGATAGCTTAAATAATATAGATTTTTTAGAATCAGTTTGATAAATACCAATTCTTCTTAATGAGAATTCATGTTGTGATGGTGAATAAATAGACAGTCCAAACTTGTAACCTGCCTTCTTCAAGGCAGATTTAAACCTTTTAGGAATCTCTCCATAAGGATAAGCTATCGAATAAACAGGCTTTGACAAAATCCTTTCTAGAATTTTTTTTGACTGACTAATTTCATCAAATCCATTCTCTCCACTTATTTTAGACAACAAAATATGGTGATGACTGTGGCTTCCAATTTCCATTCCCAAATCCATAAGTGTTTTTATCTCCGATACGTCCATAATTGGTGTTTTTATAGTGCCATGTTCTTCAACATCCCATAAATTATATTTACCAATATATGCAGTTGGCACATAAAATACTGCCTTCATACCTCTTTTGAGCAATTCTGGAATCGCAAAATCGAAAAGTGATTTGGGGCAATCATCAAACGTAATTACAACCTTATTTCTCAATTGCCTGTCAGATAATCCTCTGGTAACGATTTCTTCAAATGTAGTAACCTCCAAATGCATTTTATCAATGCAATCAAGCATTTCAACAAATTTTCGAGGTGTTATAGACCACTTAGCAATGCTCTCATGAGGGTCATCTAGCACATAATGCAACATGATTACGGGGAAATACATTGAGCGTTATTCTATTTTAATAAATGTTTTAGCTAATTTAATTGTTCCCTCGTTAAAAAGCAAGATAAATGTTCCTGGTGGTAAATTAATTACATCTATTTCTGTTTCTAATATTCCCTTATTAACGATAATAGATTTTAATTTTTGTCCGCTTACAGATATTATAATGATTACCCCAACCGTAGTTACTTCTGGATGCTTTACATGCAGCATACTTTGCACTGGATTTGGATATAAAACTAAATCTTTTGATAAATTTAATGAAATCCCATTAAATTGAGGACTATTTACAATAGTACTCTCTTTCCTATTTACTCCAGCCACTATCTTAAAACGCCAATAACCACTTGGTCTTTGCAATTTGCCCACACTAATTGGAGAAGTATATGGTATGAAATCACCATAATTTTCACTATACACTATGTTTTCTGGAAATAGGTCATGGGTGGCAGTAAGGGTATTTGCAATATTGTCGGTAACAATTACTGGCGGCAGTGTTTCCTTAGTTAATGTAAAAGCTGGACTGGATACTATATCGCTTTCCAACCTGTTTATTGAAGCCTCAATTTTAAACTTCCAGTATCCTTCAGCCCTGTTTATATCTCCAACGTTTATCACGCCGGTGTAGCTTTTATAATTTCCGCCATTTTCACTCACTAAAATATCATTGTTATAAAGGTCATGAGTTGCCACCAGGGTATTTAAAATATCATTAGCCAAAAGTTTAGGTACGCTTGGCTTATCAGGAATAGTGAAAACCGGACTACTTACAATAGGGCTTTCTACATTAGTTGCCGAAGCACTTATTTTAAATTTCCAGTAACCTTGAGCCCTATAAATGTTCCCAACATTAATTGTACCTGTGTAAGGCTGATAGCTGCCGTTATTTTCACTCACCACTATTTTAGTTGGATAGGTTGCATGACTGGCTATTAAAGTATTGGCAACATCATCGGCAAAAAGATCTGGTGAAGTAACCAATTCGGTTGGATAAAAGTTAGGACTCTTTACTACACTACTTTCAATTCTATAATCCCCTGCCCGTATCTTAAATTTCCAATACCCTTCTGGCCGGGCGACATTGCCCACTTGAATTGTTCCCGAGTACAATTGGTAACTCCCGCCATTTTCGCTTACCACGATATCCCCTGCATAGGTATCATGACTGGCTGATAAGGTATTGGCAACATCATCAGCGGAAAGAACAGGGACACTCGGTGTAATAACCGCTGTAAAAGCCGGACTGGAGACTACGGCACTTTCTGCTCGGTTAGCGCCAGACTTTACCTTAAATTTCCAATAGCCTGCCGCTCTGGAAACATTACCCACACTGATTGTTCCGGTGTAGCTTTGATAGCTTCCGTCGTTCTCACTAAATACAATCTCAGATGGATATTGGTCGTGGGTGGCAGTAAGGGTATTGGCAATATCGTCAGCGGTAATCTTTGGAGATGTTGGTGTCCCGGTAACGCTAAAGGTTGGACTTGGAACCACGGCACTTTCACCATGGTTCGTACCCGTTCGGAGTTTAAATTTCCAATACCCTTCTGGCCGGGCGACATTGCCCACTTGAATTGTTCCCGAGTACAATTGGTAACTCCCGCCATTTTCGCTTACCACGATATCCCCTGCATAGGTATCATGACTGACTGATAAGGTATTGGCAACATCATCAGCGGAAAGAACAGGGACACTCGGTGTAATAACCGCTGTAAAAGCCGGACTGGAGACTACGGCACTTTCTGCTCGGTTAGCGCCAGACTTTACCTTAAATTTCCAATAGCCTGCCGCTCTGGAAACATTACCCACACTGATTGTTCCGGTGTAGCTTTGATAGCTTCCGTCGTTCTCACTAAATACAATCTCAGATGAATATTGGTCGTGGGTGGCAGTAAGGGTATTGGCAATATCGTCAGCGTTTAAAATCGGGGTCGTAGGAGTAACTATAGTGGTGATCGTAAATGCGGGGCTTCCCACTTCATCACTTTCGTTTCTTTCCTTCGCTGCCTTTATTTTAAACTTCCAATAGCCTGCTGCTCTAGCAACCTCACCTACCTTTATTGTATCAGTATAGGCTTTAAACCCACCACCATTTTCACTGTAAACTATTTCTGACTGGAATTGACCATGCGTACTGATTAAAGTTTTCCTATCATTATCGCCAGTTACCACCGGAGGTGAAGGTGTTGAGGTTGGAGAAGTCTTAATTAACACAATAGATGAATATGATGGAATGCTAACAGATCCCGAATAGACTCTATTTTTATGATCTATATACGAACCGGATAAATTAACGCTTTTGGTAGTTGGCGTTGCATTGTATTCAAATAAAATATAGTCATCCGGGTTGTGGTTTGTTACGCTTGCTTCGTAAAATTCAATATTATCAAGCCAATAAGTAAAGTCATTATTTTGCGAACTAAAGGTGATACAAGCATTTGCTTCAGTTTTAGGAAAAGAAAATAAACACTCATATGTTTTTGATGTAGTGAGTACTTTTACTGTACTAACACTCGAAATTTCAGCATGTGGACTATTAAATTGTCGGATAAATGCAGAGATGTTTACTTCTTTATTCCCAACAACTTTAAATCGGAGAATGTATTTTTTAGATACGTCAACCGCCCCAAAATTTATTAAAAGAAAGGATGGACTTGGGCTAGTCAACTTCAGAGAACCTCCACTACCTAACTTATTTGTATTATCCCATCCTGATGTTGGTGATCCCGATGAAGCATAAAACATAACCCCGTTAGCATTAGTATCGAAATTACCGTTTTCAAGCTTATTGCCACCAACATAATTATTTAATTTAAACTGAGGCAAAATAACAGGACTCGGGCTAGTTGCACCATCCTGCTTAAAGCTATATTTCCAGCTTTCAAGATCATAGAGTTTGGAAGTATAAGATGATGATTGCGCAAATTGTTCAGTTTGGATAATATTCCCTTGATCGAAAGGACGAACATAAAAGTTATTGTCAAACTTACCCATGCCTGCAATATCTGCATCTTTGTTTGAAAATTTACCTATAAGCTGATCGGATGTTTTTGAAAAGAAAATATTTTCTGTAGAGGAAACATTGGTAATTGCTTCGCCTAGTTCATCATGTGCTAAAGCAAGTTGAACAGTATTATTAAAGACAGTGTTCGCACGTAAATTGATATCCCTCCCATTATGGATGAAAATTCCATGGTCGCTGATTTTCGAGATCGTATTGCTTTCCAGTAAAATTCCTGTAGCGTTATCATCAGCATAAAATCCCTTTGCCGGTGCAGATTTTGAATCAATAGCGACGTCACTCCCCTCTCGTGCTCCAATACCATTTAAAATAATGTTACCAATAACTTTTCTGTTTGAATATTTAGTATTTGCGCTACCCGTAAATGTATATATACCACTGCCATCATCTTTTAATAAACAAAAATTGTCAACTAAATTATTTTTTACAGTAATGGATTCTCCGGCAAAATATATACCTGTGTAACCAGTATTTAATACATTATTATATTCTACAAGCATATTATCTCCGCCAACATATACGCCCAGCCCTTTATGATCTCCATTCTGTCCTAATCCAGGAAAATTCATTGTATTAGAGATGGTATTATTTGAAACTTTTGAGTTGTGGCATTTTTCATTCAGGTATACTCCATTGTTCTGAGCGCCTTTGATTATACATTTCTCAACCGTTGTGTATGTGGATTGGTATGCACTGATTGCGCTATTGCCTGAAGATTCAAGATTACAGTTTCGAATGACTATATTGCTTCCATAGCTTAAAGAAAAAGCATGGGCATTTGCGCCATTGAAGGTTAAATTTTCAAAAGTAAGATAAGCGTTTTGTCCATTAGCTTTATTAGCGTAAACGATATTATCAATTGTGCTGGCCTGCACTACGAAAGAAGAAGGTAAATTTGTTCCAAAATAAATATACATTTTCTTGGTAGCTGGGTTATAATACCATTCACCCATTGCATCAAGCGTACGCAAATCATTCTGAATAAAATATCCATATCCATCTGTTGGATAATAGTGTGTATCATTAGTCTGTATGTATGTAATTGTATTTCCTGATTGATTACTTATAATGTGCCTATCAATTATCCAGTGATTTTTCCTAATCACAATTTCTGCACCTTTCCAGTTAATCCCTGAAGTATTATTAGGATCTGTTATGGAATTATTATTGTGTGATTTAATTGTTAGCCACCCTTTATTCGTTGCTGATGCATTAGGGTATCGGCCCATCTCCTGGGCTTGATTATTAAGAACCAAAACATTCACATTGCTACCTAACAAATTGTTCTGACTTTCATAAACTCCATTTCCAACAGGTTGCCACTCTGTAAGCGTAACAAATGCGGTAATGATGGGATTATTTCCGACACCAAATGCAGAGAAGATAATTGGGTTGCCTGCCGATCCATGGCCATTTACAATAATGGAACCATAAAACGTTTCTCCTCTCTTAAACATTACTGCATCGCCTGCCTTTAAACTGGGAAAAAAAACATTTAATTTTTCAATACTTTTCCAGGGAGTATTGGGGTTTTGGGCTTCGACAGCAGACCTGCGGTCATCTCCTGAAACGGATGAAAAATAGTAAGTATCTGCAAAACAAAAATGATAAGACAGCACAAACACCGCACCTAAAAAAGTTCTTAGGAAAAATAATTTGAGAGTACAGAAATTTACAAAATGATTTACGGGACGATTAATCATTTATAAAAGTTAAATTGTTTGATTTAGCTAAAACTAATAAAAATTAACCTTATGAACAGACACTTATGGGAATTTATTGCATTAGATACAAAAATTGTTTTAGAAACCTCGAAATAATACAATACAATGACATAAGTGACATTATTAATAATAACCGCTTGATTTATTGTAAATTACACAACACCTTTTAGGAATTGTATTTAAAATAATACAATAATAACTAAATTTGAAAAGATTGTTTAGCAGCAAAACCGATCACTTGAGATATATTTTGCTCGAATTTGTCAATCGTAAAATATTCTTCAAACCGTAGCTTACCCTTTAGCCCCATCGCTTCGGCATGTTCCGGGTGTTCAGCAAAAAACACAATTTTTTCAGCAATAGCTTCAGGTGTATTTTTGGGAACTAAAAACCCGGTATTTCCGTCTGAGATTACATCAGGTATGCCGCCCTCATGGGTTGAGATAATTGGCAAGCTATGTTGCATAGCTTCCAGATTAACCAGACCAAATGTTTCATAATGATAAAATGTTGGAAAAATAAAAACATCGGCATGATTAAAAAAGTTGAGTTTCTCTGTTGCGTATTTTGGGCCATGAGCAAATACTTGCATCGAAAGATCATTTTCTTCAACAAACTTGTCGAACTCTTCAGGAGTGATATCGGTCCAGCCACCCACAAAATTACATACAAACGGAATATTTCGATTCTTTAATAATACGCAAGCATGCAATAAATCGTAAACACCTTTTTCTATCATCATATTTGATAGATACAATAGTGAAATGGCATTAATGGAAGATTTTTCTTTAGGCTTTTTCTGTGTACATACAGTGCTTACAGGAATTCCGTATGGGCAATAAAAAACATCGGTCTCCTTAACAAACCTTTGAATATCCGAATATAGATATTTTGACAATAATATAGACTTGGTACCTTTAAAAGCAAATCGGTATAAAGCATCATTAACTTTATTTTGCTTAGCTAGTGCGACACCTTTATTATGGAAATGGTATAGAATTTTTTTATTTGCAAGTTTAAGTAGTGCAACAACTATTAAATCTTTGTAAAAAGCTGGCCCACTTGCAGTAAGGGAAAGATAGCATAAATCATAATTTTTAGTAGAAATAAGTTTAAGTATTTTCCCTAGGATAGATAAAAACTTAAATGCTTTTCTAATACTCCCTTTTCCAGTTTGAGATAAAACTGTATTTGTAGCTAAGCTAATGTAATCGGTATTATGTTCACTGTTAATAATTTTACTCTCTTTGATATATGTATTGGCGATTGAGGCTCCGTGTATTGGTGGAGGTAAATGCAAAATAAATAAAACGTTAAGTTTTTTAGATTCCGTAACTAACATTTTCAAGAAATTATAGGGTTAGCTTGTGGTAATCTGTTTTTATCGCCTATAGCATAATTTACAGCATCAATAAGCCCATCAGCAGCTTGTTGATGATTATATTGTTTAACAAGGTTAATGGACTGGTTGGAGAAGTTACTTAAGAGTTGCTGATCATGAAGTAAATTTAAAATATGACTGACCCAAGCGCTTACATCATAAGGAAGCACATAGCCATTTCTATTATGAACAACCAGTTCTCCTGCTACCCCTGCATCCTTACTTGTAATAACCGGCGTACCACTCGCACATGCTTCATTCGCAACAATACCCCAAACATCATCCATGGTAGTAAATAAAAACAATTTGGATTTTGCATAATATTCGAACAGAGTATTTTGATCAAGAAAACCTGCAAAGTGAAAATCTACATGATTATTCTCAAGTTTAGTCAAAAGTTGATCTTTTAATACACCGTCGCCTACAACAAGCACTTTCAATTTCGGAAAAAGTTTATTTAAAGCAATGGCCACATCAGCAAAAAAAAGCGGCAATTTTCGCTCTGTTATCTGTCCAGAGTACATGATATGAAACTCCCTCTCCTGTAGTGGCTGGTATTTAAGTTTGGAGTTATCAACACATAAACAACTTCGAAAAATCTTTTCACTCCTTACGCCGTAACTTTTATAGAGTGCCACCGTGCCATTTCCCGGGGCCATAAATGAGCTAGTAAGCTTATATACAAACTTTCTGATTAATTTCTGAACAAATGATAGATGTAATTCTGAATCATAGGTACCATCATTATATACAATGAGTTTTTTGCCATTAAGAATACACCATAATACACCGTAAAGCATAGTAGGTTTAAATGCTGTGATAATTAATACCGAGGGTTTTGTTTTATTTAACAATTTCCAAACATTAGTATTATTATGCCTGAAAGTTTTCGCTACCTCGGCTAAAAAATAAATGGGATAATTGCCGTAGGAGAGCTTCCAGCTGCGGTTTGGCTCTAACTTGGCACAATAAATAACATCGTAGGTAAAATCTGCCGATTCATGCACCAACTCATGCATTCTTTCTCGGTAGGGGCCAGGAACCTGCGTTAAATACGAAACACGAATTTTCGATTTTTTCATCTATATAAATAGGTTAGACTTTGAACTTGTCCCAAATTACGGGGAAAAATGTTTTAAGCCACAGTTTAACAAATGTTTCCGGTAATGAAATAGGAAAAAATTTTCTTGTAAGATGAAGATATTCTTTATAAGCTAAGCCTTTCGGACTTTTTAAATACTTAATCCGTTCAGATAACGTTGTTTTTTGTGATTTCCAATTATTGCCATGATCATCTGTACAAATGCCTAGCACTCCTGGAGCCACATGTACTCCAAAACCTTTTCGCTTAGCGTATAGTGTATAGTCAAAATCAGCAATTCCATGACTGTACGCCTGAGAGAGTATGCCAATGCTTTTAACTATTTTATCTGGAACGAGCATAATATTTGCATTTCCTAGGTCGCAAGCTAATATCTCTTTTTCACTAAATACATCTGCATATTTAATTTTATACTTCGAGATAAGTTTTTTCCCACCGTATGAGATGGAACTATTTTCAAATTCAGAGGTGCTACCGATTAAAATTGACTGGAGGTTCTCATTAGCATAAATTTTGTTATAACTATCTAATAAAACTTGTATAGCATTTACATTTAGAACAGTATCATCATTTAAAAGAAGATAGAAATCAGCTCCCTTTTTCAAAGCTTCACTCCAGGAGTTGCGCATACCTCCTGCCCAAAATAATTTTCCATTTCCATGTAGAATGTGTGCATATGGCCAGATTTCTGCCACCGCCTCTGCAGTTCCATCTGATGAACAATCGTCTGTTAAGAAAATTTCAAACTGAACGTTGCTCTTAATCTCTTGCGCTAGCAGGCTTTTGATACAGGCGATTGTTTTCTCTTTTCGATTAAATGTGGCGAGTAATACTGCTATTTTCATATGCTTTTAAATTTTCAGTTGGTATTACAACAATTTTTTGAGATAATAGGTATATTAAGGAATTATAAATTGAGAGTAAAATCAGGATGAGCATAAAATAATTCGCATCTCTTATAAATTGAATTTTGAATTGATTAATCATTAGAAACATGAAAAGCAGGTTAAATCCAAGTAAAAAATCTACAAGGAAAAATTGGTGTTTCTTTAGCTTAAAATAGAGCTTAAAGCCGCGATACATGCTAATAAAAAATAACGATAAAAACAGAATAGCTCCTAAGTATCCCCACAACACTACGGCGCTCATGTAAAGATTGTGATAGTCTGGAATTTCATCCGGTCTAACCTTATCAAAATGGGCTACAATGTACATCCTTCGGTTTGTAAAATAGCCACTTCCAAGTAATCCCCTATTCTTTTCAATTTTTTTAAATCCATATTCGAAAATCTCACCACGATTCATGTCCTTACCACTCAATATACTTTTCAGCGATACTTGCTTCATATCAACTTCCTCACTTCTCTTGGTAAAAATGGAGAAATCTACAATGGTGTGAATTGTATTGATAACAAAAAATAAAGCTACAGCTGATGCCCCAATCAGCACAATTTTGATGCTGAGTCTTCTATAAAGGAAAACCATTGTAAGCAAAACAAGGAATGGTAATAGTAATATTGATGATCGTGTACCAGATAAAACAATAGCTAGGACCCCTAAGCCACATAAACCTATTGAAAAAAGAAAAAATCTTTTACTCACCGCTCTAAAAGAACCACTCAATACTCCTGGTAAGCAAATCGCAATAATAGATATTGAATATTCAGCATAATACTCAAAATTACCTAACGTTCCAGCAGCCCTCGGTATGCCTAATTCCCATTCCGCATTTGGCCCAACGTTAGGAAAAAAGTCAACTGGTGATACAAAGTAATCATAGCGTTGATTAATTGCATTAACGAACATATATAAAAAGAATATCCCTGTTATATATATAAACTGTATATATTTTTGGGCATCTAGATTAACTTTAGAACAATAATAAAACAGGAAAAAAAAATTAAGAAAACAAATGGTGGAAGAAATTTTCAAACCTGTAGAAGTACTACCTCCAATTAAACACAATACTTGGATAATACCCAATCCTAAAATTAAAAATACTGTGTTCTTTTGTAAGGTTATATTACCAAAAAATTCATTTCCATACCTCAATAAATACGCGATCAATGCAACGGAAGCTACAAAGTTAAATGTGCCGCCAATTTCATATCCATAAGTATAATGATTACAGATAAACAATTGCATTAAAAAACCAAAGAAATCTTTTTTATACAGCGTGATAAAAAAAATTAGGGTAATTAAAAATAATGCTAGCAAAACAACAGGAATGGGAAATTTTGAATACGTGAACTGTCCAATAATCGCAAGAGCGATTATTTTAAGTAAAGTTGAAGCGATAGATGTTTTTTTAATCTCCATTATCAGTTAATAAGGCTCGTAATTTCTTCATAAATATGTTTATAAGCTTCTGCCTGTACCTGTATACTATAACTTCCCCCAATAGTTTCTGCAATAAGTTTTCTATTGAACATGTTGAGTTTATTGGCACAACGCAAAAGTGATACTTTTAAGCCTTCGGTTGATATTTCATCGGAGAGATAGCCATTTTGTCCATTCACAATCAAATCTTTTAATCCACCAATATTAAAACCTACCACAGGTGTTCCTGAAGCCAGACTTTCGAGCATAACATTTGGGAAATTATCTTCTCTGCTCGGTAAAAGATAGATATCTGCTGCACTATATATTTCACTAATTTCCTGTTCCGAATGAATGCTCCCCAGATATAAAACCTTATTCTTTCTTTGAGCTTTCTTAATATTTCCTACAGCTACAAACTGAAATCTTGAAGAAACTTCATCATCCTCGATAAGTTCAAGAATATGCTTAAAACCTTTACGTATGCTTTTTACGGTTTCTGAAATAAATAAAACCGTGATTTTATTTGTATCTAATTTAAATTTAGCTTTTAAGGGCTGTTGCTTTTTGAAGTTGAAAACACTGCTATCTAAGCCATTAGGGATATGAAAATGTCTAAAACCCCTTAAAATCTCAGAAGATCGGGCCTCATTCATAAGCCATTTTGAGGGTGAAACCACAATCATCTTCGATGAAGGCAAATTTTTTATCGAAGCGAGTTTACATAAGTATTGTTCATGATTGATTGCAAGAAGGTGTGGATTTCTTATATTATCTTCTCTATAATGAAATCCGCCTTGGAAAGCATTCATATCATGCTGCGTCCATACAATTGGTTTTTCCAATTTTTCGAAAAAAGTAGGATAGTCAACAAAATTCGGAATCCAATGTAAATTAACAACATCGCATTCTTTAACAAGAGGATGTTCGGCTAAATTAATGAATGAGGTTCTGGCAAAGGAAAAATATTCAAATTCACCATCAAAGCTCTTATATAAATTATCATTTCTATGCTCAAGCGTTTGTGGCAACTGCATTTTTTTTAGCACTCTCAAAAACAAAATAAAATATCTATTTTTCTTGGGGTACTCAAAAACGCCAGTAGTTTGAGTTCTCTTTTCAAGCACTAAAATTTTACTTTGCAAACCAATACCACTTAGCCCTTTATGCAATCTCAACGCCGCGGTGCCTGCGCCCCCGCTATCAGAAAAAGTAATATGTAATATTTTTAATGCCATTATATAGCCTTGCTTTTAGCTTTAGATAATATTTTTGCAACTGTGGCATCATATAAAAGCTTGAACTTACTTCGTCCCTTCAGGTAGAATGTACGTCCATGGTATTTATCAAATTCGTAGGCAGAATGAAAATACTTTGGTTCAGTTAATACTTCTTCAATCTCATCACGTTTTCTATGATGTGCACTTGTAGTTTCACTAAAATGCACTCCAACATCTCCAATATTGGTAACAAGGTTTTTAACAGGAGTAATGCAAAGCCCATTATTCTTGAAAACAGCAAATTGCCATTGGTAATCCCATGTATGCTTTCTTGCCTGATTATAGAGATTATCGAACATATATTCCCACCTTTTATAAAGCGGAAAATAATTATCCAGGATGGTATGAAGTAAACCCTTATGCCGAAAGTCGGGCCAATCCTGCATTAAAAAATCGTACTTTATCCACGATCTTTTCCAAGTAGCCCAGCCCCAAATATGGGCATATTTACTAAAAAAGTAACTGGTATCATCAACCTCATATTCTTCATTCCAACGCGTGCCAGCAATATGCATTATCCTGGTATCATGAGCATATGTATCTAACAATTTATTGCAAAAACCAAAAAAAGATTGTGATGGCACGCAATCATCCTCTAGGATAATGAGTTGTTCCTCATTCTCAAATGCCCAGCTTATGGCACCAGAAACTCCGAGCCCACAGCCTTGATTAGTTTCCATAAATCTTGTAAAAAGGGCCCCCTTCCAATCAATAGATTTAACTAATTCTCTTATTTGTTTAATTAAAATTAAATCCTCAACCTTCTTATTTTCACGAGGACCGTCAGAAAAAACATATAATCGCTCAGGGTTGTATTTTATAATTGCTTCGATGACGCTCTTAGTTGTATCTGGCCGATTGAATGTGATTAAAAGAACTGCAGTTTTATCTATTTTCATAATTGGATAGGTTAAAAATCAAATTGAAATCCAAGAAATTTTTTTAATAAGAAATTAGATCCTCTATGAAATAATTTAACCTTTAACTTAAGCCAAAGCAGAAATATTACAATCTGTTTATCAAAAAACTTGAAGTTTTTTACACCTTCTAAAGAATTCAAGGTAATTGTTTTTGAAGTTTCATACTCATGAGAAAGATAGCTTAAACATTTTTTAGCAATCTTTATCGAATCATAAATGGAAACGATCCTATTCCTACCCTTTTTGCCTAATTCGATTCTTAGTGAAACATTTTCATAAAGTCTACAGATAGAATTAAACATTTCTTGCCTATTATTTACACAAAATCCGCCAATAGCATCTCCAACTACCTCTGCTTGTGAATTATCTGCCCAAGGCGTATTTAATACAACAACCGGAGTTTCGCACAGTAGGGATTCTGCTAACACATAACCAAAACTTTCACCTTGACTGGAAGCATGAACAAACACATCGATGCTTGAATAACAATCGCATAATAACTTATCTCCTGTAATCTTATTGATATGAATTACGTAATCGCTTAGGCTTCTCTCTTTAACATAATTTAGAAGTTGCTGACTGGGACTAACTAAAATCATAATTACGTTTGTAGATATTGTGTTAACGAACATCTCTAAAGTATCAATTAAATACTTTGACCATTTGCCTCCAAAACTTTGACCGATTTTGCCCAATACAAAAGTCTCTTCAGGTATATTGTAGTATCTCCTGAAATTAGCACGGTCTTCAGCATTTGATTTCTTGAAATTATTTACCTCTACAGGATTCGGTAATACCAAAGACTTTTTTTTATTCCCGCCTCTTGAGATATAAAGATAATTGCACCATTCAGAAAGTTGGAAAGAATATTTTAGCATGTCTTCAGAATAATCAGAGAGTGCAGAAAAAACATTAGTTTCAATAAATACCGCAGATGGACACATTTCTCTGATCTTCAAAATATCAACTCCTTTAATTGCATGTGAGTGTAGATGGACTACATCCGGAGACCATTTCTTTAACTCCAATAAATAACTTTCTGATACACCAACATTTACATTAATTCCAGCCTGTTTCAGATCAACCGCTCTTTGACCACCAGCATATAATGCTAACATTCTGCTATCATTCCTTAGTCTGAAATACGCTTCACAAAATGTCTGAGCAGCTCTTTGGGTACCTCCCTGTTCAAGATTATAAACAACAGTAAGAATTTTCATTAAATCTTTAATTTAAAAATATTTTTTGTTGGTATAAATAATATCGCCTCAATCCTTAATAAATATATCCACCTTTCATTATATAAGAAAAAACCAAAAAAGAACAATGAGGTATCTGCAATCAATGTACTAAGGGAAGCTCCCACGGTTCCAAACCAAGGAATTAGATAAATATTAGCTACAATATTTATTGCAGCAATTAGCAATTGCCTGTACAAAATGGTTTTGCTTTTGTTCAGTTTTTGCAATATTGTACTTGTCACTATGTTTAAATAAGTGAAGGGTATTGTCCAAATAAGAATATTCACTACAGCTATACTGTCTTCATATTTTGCTCCATATAGCAGATTGATAGCGTATGAAGAAAAAATGTTTACCCCAATAGATAATAATACAAGCAAAAAGAATATTGATCTCAACATAAAAATCAGTTTATTTCGCTCTTTACTAAAATCCATCTCTAAAATTTTAGGATAAATAGATTGGCTTATAAGCATGGGAATAAATGTGAATATTTCAGCAAATTTTACTCCCACGGCGTAATATCCAACATTAATATCATTCATGTAACTCTTAATCATAACTTGGTCGATCCTCATCCCGATTGAAATAGAAATGCTTGATAATATCAAAGGCCAGCTATCCTTCAATAACATAAAGCAAATTCCTTTATCGAAACTCCAAGCTTTTATAGTCTCCCTATTCTTTTTATAAAAATATATGAGACCGATTGCAAGTACAATATTCTCAATAACCGTCAACAAGGCGAATAATGCCAGCTGAGCTTTAAATATTAAAAAAAGGACTTTTAATATTGTAGATATTATCAATACGAGTATGTTCACGTATACTACAAACTTCGATTCGACCTTTGATTGAAAATAGAAGTCAATTACATTAAAGCTTTGAAATATTGTGGATGATGCAACAATTAAAACAACAACTTTAGTATAATAGTCACTGGAGATTACATTTATGGCAATAAACAAAAAAATAAAAGTAACTGATCCACCAATCAATTTCATGATAAAGGACGTTCCGAGCAATAAATTTTTATCGTAGTTCTTTTTTACAAGTTCCCTGATCACAATATTATTTAATCCTAGCGTTGCTAATGCACTGAATAAGGCCACTAAACTTTGAGCGTAATTTAATACACCAAATTTTTCTGGGCCCAAATATCTCGCAACCCAAACCCCCACAACAAGTCCTACACACATCCTAATAAGCTGTTCTGAAAACAGCCAGGAGGTATTGAAAATGTATTTCTTTATATTCTGGTTCTCACCTAGTAAGCGTATCTTTCTAACTAGTTCAGGCATATTACTATCGTCGTCTTGTTATTTAGATCTAGGCATATACAATAACCACCTAAAATCTACTTTTGAAATCACCAAAAACTGGCTTCAGGAAGCTAGAATTATTGTTACTATAATATGAATCATCATACTGATAACCATATCCGTATTTTACCCGCTGTAAAGAATTAAAAACAATACCTATATTGTTTATCTGGCTTTGATTTTGTAATTGCTTTAGAAACTGAAGCTCCTTTTTATCTGTATAGCCCTGTCTTACCACATATAGTGTCAAGTCACTTAATCTAGACAATATGATGGCATCAGGCACCAGGTGTGCGGGTGGACTATCAATAATAATATCGTCAAAATCCTCTTTTAACTTATCTATCAATTTGGCAAGTTCTCGTTTTTCAAGTAATTCGGAAGGATTATCGACAATACTACCGCAGCTGATTAAACTGAGATTACTATTTTTATCAACCTGCTGAATAATATCAGCGATGTTTGCTTTACCGTTTAAGTATTCGCTTAAACCCTTGTGCGTAGCGCTAAGACCAAAATATTCAGCAACTTTAGGTTTTCTCATATCCAACTCAAGTATTACTGTCTTTTTAAAAGCTAAAGACAAGGCCTTGCTAATGTTAGCGCTGATAAAACTTTTCCCCTCCTTCGATACACTTGAAGTTACCAATGTGACTCTTCCGGTTTCTCTCTTACCGTGTAGATAGTGAAGTTTTATTCTTAACGCCCGTAATTCTTCACTTATGGCATTTTGTTTATTAGAAGTAATCGTTGTCGATTCTGCTGACTTCTCGTATGGAAGTTCACCTACAACTGGAATCTCCACTACGTCAGAAATATCCTGAGCCGAGATTATTTTTGTTGATAAAGCACCTCTTCCATAAATAACGCCAATAGGTAAACCTAAACCAAAAACAAACGCTATGACATAAGTTAATGCTTTAGGGTCTTTTGGTTCTTCAGAATAAGCATTATCCACTATTCGATTATTTGATAAATTCGAGGCGTATTTAACTGCAACCTCTTCTCTTTTTTGAAGAAGATAGGTATACGTATTTTCCTTACTGGATTGCTGCCTCTTAATGTTTACAAACTGGCGTTCATCGGTCGGAATGTCTCTGATTGAAGATTCAAATTTGTTGTTATAGGATTGTAGTTTATTTCGGGTATCAAGCAAATTACTTTTGATATTTTTAACACTTTCCTTAATCATGGCCCTTGTTGTCTTAATCTGTCTGTTAATTGGATCAAACTCGGGATTACTTTCAGGCATGTCTGCAGCCATTTTATCATGAGTTAATTGCAGGTTTGCTAATTTTTCGATTGAACTAGATAAAGCAGCATCACTGATACCAATCGCAGATGGAATTTTATTACTGTTCGCTCCTGAATTAACGTAACTTTCAATTCCATTAATGACACTTAACTGTAGATTCGCTTCGTTAAGTTTGGCATCATTTGCCTGCAAATTCTCCAAACTGATTTTTGTTTGAGAACTGATGTCGGTTAATCCTTTACTACTTTTAAAGTTTTCGATACCAGATTCTGCCGTTGACAGATCGCCATTTAAAGAGGCAAGCCGTTGATCGAGAAAGTCTAAAGTATTTTTTAACTCTCTGTTTTTCTCATCAGATGAAGAAGCATAATAGCCTGAAATCAAACCATTCAAAATATCTCTTCCCCGTTTATCATTGATATCAGAAACGGTTAAATCGATAGCAGTTCCTAACTTGCTTGACAAACTTGCATCTATGGATTGCTGGAGTTCTAAAGTTTTTGTTTCTGGTTCAGAAATAGCCATAAATAAAATCTTATCTTTCGATTGAAGGATATTTCGTGATGGAATCAGCTTCCATGTACCAAACGAGTTTGTAAAAACCTCGTTAAAACTTGCAATCTTGGTAGATTTATCTGGTAGGTAAAGAGTAAATGATTTGGCATCTATTATCCTAATCTTTACACCTTCATTATCTAATTTTCCAGTTTTCTTTAGAAGTACAAATTTAACAGGAGCGTCTTTGTACATATCAAGAGTGGCTAAGCCATCACTGTTACTAAATAAGCCATCCTTTCTGTAATATGTTACCCAGAGTCCTAAATCATTCACAATTTCATTTACCAATTGTCTTGACTTTAAGACTTTAATTTCATTATCTATTAATTGGGCATTATTGGTTAATCCTATATCATCAAGTGGTTGTCCCTTCGAATTTGTCGACTTGCTATCATCTTTGACAATTAATGTCGCCTTAATATCGTAAACTGGCTTGTAACGTTTTAAATAAACGAACGCTAAGGCAATAGTAAATACTAATGCAATTAGAAATAATGGCCAGTGAAACAAATACCTTCCCAAAATTTCTTTCCAGTTTTCATCACTCTTTTTTGTTTCTCCTATTATATAGGTTGTAAACTGTGCCTGTTGAGTACTCATAGGGTTTATCTATAAATATTTGAGAGAACAATAGCTATAATTGATAGGCCAGATAATACTAGTGTCGCAGTTCTATAGCCACGATCTACTGTGGCGTATTTAGTACGATCTGGCTGCACATATATTTCATCATTATTGCGAACGTAGTAATATGGCGATTCAAATATCTTTTTTGAGGTGAGGTCAATAGGAATAAACTGTCGTTTACCGTCTTCTTCTCTAACCAAAATAACCGTTTTACGCATGGCTGTAATATTTAAATCGCCGGCCATACTTAATGCTTGGGTAATTGTTGTGCGTTCGTTTTGCAAACTATATACATTCGGACGCTCTACATCTCCATATACACTTACTTTAAAATTTAATATTCTCACATTAACAACAGGGTCATTATAGTATTTCAAAAGCATCACATTTAACTTTTCCTGAAGTTCAGTAGTGGTCAATCCCTCAACCTTTACGCTACCAATTACAGGTAAGTGAACATTCCCTTTAGTGTCAACCTGATAACCAGGAATTGCATTTTGCTGATTGTTAGGCTCATAACTAAATATCGAGGAAGATTCTGGTGTTCTACTACTTACCTTGATGGCTAAAATATCTGTAGGTCTGATGGTTAAAGGAGAAAAGTTTTTAACATCTTCGATTATCGGCTTACTACGATCGAGGTCTTGATAATACGGGATATTCTTATATGAACCACATGAGCTCAATATTAATAAACTGGCAATCAAAAAATAATAATTCTTATTCATTGTGGTTTTGAGATAAATACAGGTAATGACACTGAGGGTTTAAATTAACGATACGAAAATGCTGTATTCCCTATTTTAAAGCAATAGCCCCATAGGGCTATGCCTAATATTCAAGGGTTAGAATGTATTATATATAATACAAATTTAACACCATATGTCAATTTTATTTTAATATTGGTATGAGTGAAAGGCTGGCAATAAAAACTTTAAGAAGTTAATAAAACACCATTCTAATTGCCTTTATTGATGTTTAAATAATGATTATCACAATTCGATTTCCGACTAGGTGATGAAAATATTGTAAATTTGGATGATTACAATTCTACACAGCTAAAAATTTCAATTCGTTCTCATACAGGAGCAAGAAGAAAATATATTTTTGCAGCGTCGGGTTTTAACATATATTTGTCTTATCTAATTTTAATGTTAAGAACGCAGCTCCATTGATTTAATTCCCCTATCCTTTAAAAACTACGATCGATCTATTTTTCCAGGCTTCAAGGGTATCATTATCTATGACCTGTAAGTTTTACAAAAAAATATGGATTAAGCTATGATTAAGATTGTTTTACATACAAGTATTTAGCTGGCACAACTTCATCAAGAATAATTAGAATGACTTATAGGGGCGATCTATGAGAGCAGAAATCTTAATTAATTGTACTATCATTTTAAGTAGAATTAAAGAGATTTCCTTTAAATGATTATCAATTAGAAATTGATAATCGAATGTTAATACGACTAATGTTGAAAGTTAAGTTTAAACTATGAATGTGCTATTCTACCATCGTTTTCTGAAACGTACAGATGCTGCCGCAGTACCTCGACACTTTTTTTATGGAGTACTGGATCTTGAAAAATTCGATATTAATGTATCCTTCATTGAAGATGCCACTATAGGAAATCGCATATTTCTTGCTATTAAACTTGCTTTTAGAATACTATTCTTAGATGAATCATATGATATCATTTACGGATCTACGCCACATGGATTGGAATTACTAGTGTTCCTGAGGGCATTATGCTTATTCAACAAACCTATTGTAGTCTGGCAACATCGAGCCTTAAAAGCTTCCACTAATCCGATCAAAAGTTTGTTTCTTAAATTCTATTATAGCGGATTTGATAAATTTATTATGTTCAGCGAACTCCACATTCAAAAAACACTGTCTCATAAAAGTACCTCAAAGAATAAGTTGGTACAGATGCATTGGGGTCCTGATACAGAATATTTCGACCGAATTATTGCTGAAACCAATATTGATAACAACAGTCATTACTTCTGCTCTACTGGCAGAGAAAACAGAGATTTTCCTACGTTAATTCAGGGTTTTGCAGGTTTAGAAAATAGTATACTTAGAATTTATACAACCAAGCAACATGGCAAAATGAACAACGAAAAACTTTTACTGGATTATGGAGATAAGTATAAAAATGTAGAGGTTTATATTATCGAAAATAAACCCAACCTTAACCGATTTTTATCTCAGGAAGTATATAAAAGCAAGTGTGCCGTAATTTCCTGCCATGAACATAATTATACCGTTGGGCTTACCTCTTTATTAGAAGCCATGGCCTTAGGAAAAGCAGTAATTACTTCCGACAACCCTTATTTCCCAATTGATGTAGAGAAAGAAGGCATAGGTATCAAAGTTCCCTATGGCAACTCAAACGCATGGAAAAAAGCTGTTGATTACATTTCACAAAATCCGGAAATTTGCCATGAAATGGGAAAAAAGGCACGAATATTTATTGATGAGAAATGCAACTCAGACATATTATCTTATACAGTTGCTAAATGCCTAAATGATGTGGCAAAAAGAAATGTTAATCTAAATATTACGAACCCCTAGCGTAACATATTACTTAAGTTTTAGAAACAAAGTCTAACGGTTAATAATATAATCCTTCCTTTTGCTATAAAAGACTACAGCAAATTGCTTTGATGTGCCTAAACATCCCACATCGTACATTGGCAGAAAAGGTGTATTTGCCCCTGAACATTTATCAATCTTGATGAGATAGTCTAAAAGGGCTATTGTCCTACCCTCAGATATAGGATAATTTAGTGCTGCGCTCTAATGTTCACGAAGCCAGTCAGTATCACTCATTTATCCTTTCTTATTATCTGTTAAAAAAGGTGGTTCTAACTAATAATATAATAAGCCGATTTCTCAGCGCAGCATAACAATTTGAAAATAAGCATTGCTGCACTGTTTGCCCATTTGGTAAGTTTAGCGTGAGAGCGATTAACTAAGAATTAAGAAAAATAAATTTATGAAAGCAGTTATTATGGCTGGTGGGTTAGGAACCCGAATCAGCGAAGAAAGTGGCATTAGGCCAAAGCCTATGGTTGAAATTGGTGGCAAACCAATTCTATGGCACATTATGAAAATCTACTCATGCCACGGAATTAATGATTTTGTTGTTTGCTGTGGTTATAAGGGACATGTAATCAAAGAATATTTTGCCAATTATTGTTTAAACAATTCTGATGTAACTTTCAATATGAAAACAAATTCCATGGAAATTCATAAGAATGAAACCGAGCCTTGGAACGTTACACTGGTAAATACTGGTCATAACTCCATGACGGGAGGAAGATTAAAAAGAGTGGAAAAGTATCTTGATAATGAAACATTTTGTATGACATACGGTGATGGTTTAAGCGACGTAGACATTACAAAATGCATTGCCGCTCACCATGCAAGCGGAAAACATGCAACCTTAACTGCCGTTCAGCAACCAGGCCGATTTGGTGTTTTTAATCTTGGTGAAGGCGAAAATACAGTACATTCATTTCAAGAAAAACCTGATGGATCTGAAATGCCTTGGATAAATGGTGGTTTTTTTATTCTCGAGCCTGAAGTATTCAATTATATCGAAGATGATAATTCGGTATGGGAGAAAGAAGCAATGGAAAATCTGGCTAAAGATGGTCAATTGAACGCATATAAACATACGGGCTTTTGGCAACCAATGGATACCCTAAGAGATAAGACCTATTTAGAAGATCTTTGGCAACATGGAAATGCGCCATGGCATTGGGAATCGTTGATGCACAATATCGCAATAAACAAAATTATCTTTTAATCGCTCTTAATAAATCACATTCGTTGATGAAAATACTAATCACAGGAAACATGGGCTACATAGGCCCGGAAGTTACCGCAAATCTTCGTAGAAACCATCCCCAAGCTACACTGATTGGCTATGACATGGGTTATTTTGCTTCTTCACTCACACACAGTCCATTTCTTCCGGAAAACCAACTCAATCAGCAAATATTTGGAGATGTAAGGTTTTTTGACCCGGAAGTTCTTAATGGTGTAGATAAAGTGATTTATCTCGCCGCTATTTCGAATGATGCTATGGGCAATCGTTATGAGCAGGTAACCTATGATATCAATTATAAATCTGCGATCAATATTGCACAATTGGCAAAAAAAGCAGGAGCAAAGTCTTTTGTATTTGCTTCAAGCTGCAGTATGTATGGAAAAGCCGATGGTGAAGCAAAAACCGAACAATCTCGGCTCAATCCACTAACGGCTTATGCTAAATCAAAAGTTTACGCCGAACGAGACCTTGAAGAGCTTGCCAACGAATACTTTACCATAACCTGTTTGAGATTTGCCACTGCATGTGGTATGAGTACCCGCCTTCGCCTCGATCTGGTTTTAAATGATTTTGTGGCCGGCGCAGTAAGTAGTGGAAAAATTAAAATACTAAGTGATGGAAGCCCTTGGAGACCTTTAATTCATATCAAAGATATGGCAAGAGCAATCAATTGGGCTATTTCCAGGAAAGCATTAGGCGGCAACCAATTTTTGGCCATTAATGCTGGAAGTAGTCGTTGGAATTATCAAGTAATTGACTTAGCAAAAGCAGTATCGTTAGCTATTCCAGGTGTAAAAATTGATCTCAATGAAAATGCTACTCCTGATGAACGATCTTACAAGGTAGACTTTTCATTATTCGAATCGCTTGCTCCAGATGCTCAGCCAGTTTGCAATCTTAACGACACTATAAAAGAACTTTACAATGGCTTGATTGGGATGGAATTTGACAACATTAACTTCCATAATTCTCCATTCATGCGATTGAGGATTCTCAATGCCCTGCAGGAAAAAAATCTCATCAATGAAGACTTAGAATGGACCTTTAAGTTCGCTCAGGTTGAAGAAACTGAATCAATTAATTAATAGTAATCTCATAATGAACTTTACCGAAACTAAATTAAAAGGAGCCTATATTATCGATATAAGCCCGATGCAGGATGATAGAGGCTTTTTTTCAAGATCATATTGTAGCGACGAATTCAAAGCATTCAACCTTAATACCAATGCAGTACAAACTAACATCAGCTACAACATTAAGAAGGGTACGCTGAGGGGATTGCATATGCAAAAAGCACCCTTCGAAGAAACAAAATTAGTAAGATGTACGCGTGGCGCTATCTATGATGTAATTGTTGATATGCGTGAAAACTCTGAAACTTATAAACAATGGATTGGAGTTGATCTTACTGCCGACAACTATCGAATGCTCTATGTACCTGAAGGGTTTGCACATGGCTTTATAACTTTGGAAGATCATACTGATGTGACTTATCAAGTAACTCAGTTTTATACACCGGGATTCGAGCAGTGTTTTCGTTGGGATGACTCGGCTTTTGACATTCATTGGCCAATTGAACCGCAAGTGATATCGGCCAAAGACCAATCCCACGCACTGATGAGTGAAGGTATAAATGAAACCAAAAATGGATAATCAAATCTAAATAACTCAATATGATCATTGTTGATAATGCCCTGGCAAAGCTAGCGGCTCAAAATAAATCCATTAAAGTTGGCTTAGTAGGAGCTGGCTTCATGGGTAAGGGTATAGCGTTGCAAATATGCAAATATGTACCAGGCATGGAATTAGTTGCCATAGCAAACCGTAACCTGGATAAGGCAAAGTTTGCATACAATCAAGCAGGAATTGAAGAAAGCCAAGAGGTAGTATCTACAGCGCAACTGGATAAAAATATCCTGAACGGATTATACAGTGTAACTACAGACCCTACCTTACTTTGTAAAGCAGCTGGAATAGATGCAATAATTGAGGTTACCGGAGCCGTTGAATATGCTGCAAAAGTAGCCATGTGCGCTATAGAAAATAAAAAACATATTATTTTAATGGACGCTGAATTGGATGGCACAGTTGGCCCGATTTTAAAAGTATATGCAGACAAGGCAGGAGTCATTGTAACAAATGCAGATGGAGATCAACCAGGAGTGATGATGAATTTATTTCGATTTGTTAAAACCCTTGGTGTTAAACCAGTATTAATCGGAAACATAAAGGGATTACACGATCCATATCGTAACCCTGAAACCCAAAAAGGCTTTGCCGAAAAATGGGGTCAAAATCCAGTAATGGTAACTTCTTTTGCAGATGGAAGTAAGATTTCATTTGAACAGGCAATTGTAGCTAATGGTACAGGTATGCGTGTTGCTAAACGAGGCATGATTGGGCCCACCGTACCTTCCGGAACACCTCTTAAAGATGTTTTAGAAAAATATCCTCTTGAAGAACTTACAAATGGCCCAGGTGTTGTTGATTACATTGTTGGTGCTGAGCCTTCTCCAGGAGTTTTCGTTCTGGGTACGCATGACGATCCTATTCAGCAGCATTATCTGAACCTCTACAAACTGGGAGAAGGTCCGCTCTATCTTTTTTACACTCCGTACCATCTTTGCCATTTTGAAGTTCCGCAAACTGTAGCGAGAGCAGTACTGTTTAACGATGCAGCATTAACGCCATTAGATAAACCATACGTGGAAGTGGTAGCAACAGCCAAAATTGATTTAAAAGCGGGCGAGATATTAGACGGCATTGGTGAATTTATGACATATGGCCTCTGTGAGAATGCCGATATTACCCAGATGGAAAATTTACTGCCGATAGGAATTGCAGAAAACTGTATCCTAAAACGCAATATAACCAAAGACCAGGTATTAACGTACGATGATGTTATTCTTCCAGAAGGTCGATTGATTGATCAGTTGCGAAAAGAACAAGTGGAGTTTTTTAATATTGCCTCAAAAATGAGTGCAATACAGACAGATGTAGTTGTGGATTCAATCTAATTTTTAAAAACAGGTATAATAGTGATGGATAAGCTGAAGACGAGTAACGAACGCGGCTTATCCTTATTAAAGCACATTATTTCAATTAACACGACCATAGATTTAGAAGAACCGGTGTTGATAGATAGCCAAATAACGGGGGTGTGAATAAAGTAATACTAAAAGGCTTACGCAGTAACAAGAATTGTTCTGAAAAATGTAATTACTGCAAACCAAGCTATTATTAGTTAAAATTGAGACAAAATTAATAGACAAATTCCGAATCTAATTACATCATAGCTGATACTCCTTTATGACGAAAGCCTACTTAATAATGGCCCACAAAAACCCAAGACAGCTGTTCAGATTAGTCACAAGATTAAACGATGGATCATCACACTTTTTTATTCACATCGATAGTAAAGCTGACCTAAGCACTTTTGAAGAACTCAACAACCTTGATAACTTAACTTATCTACAGCGCTACAATGCTCGTTGGGGTAGATATGGAATTGTAATGCCACTTTTAGCCGGATTAAAAAAAACCCAAACACATGATTTTGTATTTGATAGAATTATTGTGCTGAGCGGACAAGATTATCCCATCAAAAGTAATAAGACGATTAATAAAGTATTATCTGAATCACCAAGTTCGATATATATTGATTTTACCCCTCTTCCAGACTTTGAACGGTGGCCAGGAGCAGATCGCGGAGGACTTTATAGAATAGATAAATACTATTTCGGTGATAGGTGGCACGAGAGAATATCATCAAGAGCACTCAATTTAATGGCCAGCTATGTTAAAGTTTTTAGAAGAAAAAAGCCATTGCAAATGATTGGCTACGCCGGTTCAGCCTGGATGGTTTTGGATATGGAGGCCGCAAAATATATTTTAAACTTTCATGAAAACCACCCGGAGTATTTAAAATTTCACAAAGATACTTTTGTTGCCGATGAAGTATTTATACATATGATTATTGGCAATTCAAAAAATGAAACACTTCATTCCAGGATAAGCAATGCTAACCAGCATTTTATGATTTGGGAAACACCTGAAAGTGCTCATCCGAAACTATTCAGCATTGCCGATTTTGAAAAAATAGCAGTCTCAAAACATTTATTTGCCAGAAAATTTGATGATACGATTGATAGTTTAATTCTTGACAAAATTGATAGTGATCTTTTAAGAAAGTCATCTATTGATCCTTAGATATGGTTATTGTAAATCAGTCTAAAAGCAATTTCTGCAATTGACAGTACATATCAACTTAGTCCAATAGCTTAAATCAGAATGGTTTTAAAAATCCACTAAGGCAATATAGGCTTTTCAAACCTAAACAATTACTCTAGTGGATTTAAAGCATACATCATATAAAAAAGCCTATGAAACTTTTTTAAGTGAAATTTCAACCCTTCTGTTTTTTTGTCTTCCAGATTCCGTTTTATTGGACGCTATTGGTACTGTACTCCCAAAGGGCGTGGTAACAATACGATCAGATTTAACACCTTTACTTACCAGATAATCTTTAACACTTAAAGCACGTTTGTCAGAAAGCACCCAGTTGTATTTATAGGCACCAATGCCGTCAGCATGTCCTCTCAAAGAAACAACATAGTTTTCACTCTTTACCGCACTTGCTAAATCATCAAGCTTTTTGAAATAGGCAGATCTTACTGCAGGCTTATCAAAATCATATTCCAGATTTCTAGTTAATTCGGCTAATGTTTTAGCGTCATATTTGTTTTTGTTTTTAGCTTTGCTAATGTCTCCATCTGCATTAACGCTGACAAATAAAAACAGCATAATCAGAGTACCAAAGAATTTCTTTTTCATAATAATTTAATTTATTGTAGATAAATCTAACTATTTGATAATGATAAAGTTTCATTTAGCACTAACAGTTGTGATGTTGTAAACCTAATAACAAAATGTGTAAACAATATGGAATATTTCTACTATTCTTTAACAGTATTGTTATATTGAATAAGATTTGTAAAACCACTCAATTCCGTTATAGCACCATAAATTTCATTATTTGTGATAATACAGCGATCGGGCCTACCACCCAGATCACTTATGGCTAAGATCTTCCTATCTGCAACATTCCGATTATTGTTTCCCTTTACAAATAACTTGTTAATTGTAGTATTATCTGTCCGAATAATAAATCCGAAGTCCATTCCAGTTCCATTAGCTGTACCCGCTCCATATTCAATACGATTATCAGAAGTCCAGACCATTTGTTTAGCTTCTCCTGATTTGTATTTTGTATAACTAAAAAATGCGAATCGGTCAATAGCGGTCTTCTTATCGAAGATAAACTGGTTAAAGGAGATTCGGATTTCGTAATATAGGGCTCCGGATTCTAGGGAAATGGCCTTTGAAATAATATCATGAAATTTATTATTGTTAATAGAAACCTTGCTTTGGTAATCACCAAAAATATGAATACCTTTCTCACAATTTTCAATTAAATTTTTATCCACGTTAGCGGCGGCTAAGTTTATTTTAGGCGCATCAAAGGTGAAATTCAAGATGATTCCTGTAGCCAAAGGATTATTGCGTAAAACATTATTCGACACTTCAACACCATAATTTCCTCTGACTTCGATGGCATAAACTCTGCTATCCGTAACTTCATTATTCTTAACCACAGTATTGACTCCAACAGCAGAAATTCCAATTCCTTCAAGTGCCTGAGCAACATCTATTCCTGTGCCGGCCAATTGGTTTCCATCAATGATCGTTCCTACGGTATTGCCCCAGTCTTCAATTCCCATTCTTCCAGCTTCTGAAATTAAATTATTCGTAATTTGAGCACCTAGAATTTCGTCTTCACTATTATTACCATTACCGGTTATTGCATTTGAATAAGAATGATTAATGATGTTTTGTTCCACAATGGTAGAATCTGCACCATTTTCCGCATATTTAATACCCAAAGAATAGATATTGTTTTTTCGGATAATGTTTCGTTTTGACTGACCACCGCTTACCCAGACAGCTTCCATTCCAATAACGGAATATGGTAATTTAAAATTAAAGAAACAATTCTCTACCACAACATCTTTACTATTTAAGATAAATATGCATGCGTTGTTCCACTTACTGAATTTAAAATCAAGACTTTCACTTTTGAACTGCACATTTTTGATCAGAACATGATCACTTGATGAAGCAGAGAAAAAGCGGCCATTATAAAGAAGCGTATTCCGCATGGCCCGGCTGGCAATAATAATGGTGCCTTCCTGCCCAATAAGCTGTACTCTTGAAGGTAATATGATGGTTTCGGAAATCAGATAAATGCCTGCCTTCAGATAAATCACTGCTGAATCATTAACTAATTTCTGTAGCCCTTTTGTATCATCGCCTAGACCATCGCCATTGAGACCATAAGACTGAAATCTATCCTCTAGCGTGTTAGAACCTATTTTTAAGGTCTTTTGAGGATGCAATTCTGGTTTTGTGCAATTGAATAGGCACAAGCCGAACCAAAAAATTATAAAAATCCGGGACATATTTTTATTAACTTTATGAACAATTTGTTTAAGAGCAAATTGAGAAATGGAACGATATATTTTTGCGTGGGAAAACTAACTCAGTAAAAAGAACGTATACCATTATACATGTCCCGTCATTTAATTTGTTAAATCCCTAGATTAAAGTTACGACTTTTTTCTAAGTATTTGATTTTAAACAAATTATTAATTAAAAATTTAGGAAAATGACAGGAAAAATTTTCGGAGTTAGTAATATCTTATTTAGGATATTATTATTATTTGTGATCTTATACTTGAGTTCATGCGCAAGCTCAAAAAAAACAGTTTATTTTATTGATCAACAGGATGCAGTGCTAAAAGCAAGCAATCTGTCATCAAAAAATTTAGTACAACCAAATGATATTCTCAGCATTGCTGTAACCAGTCTTAACCCTGCTGCTACAGAGGTTTTTAACAAACCAAACAATTCCTTTGTAAGTACTTCAGGCGTAAACGGAGCAACGCTTCAATCTCCTGGATATTTAGTAAATAATGATGGGAATATCCAGTTTCCAATTTTAGGCCAAATGAAAATCAGTGGCCTCTCTACAAATGAGATTCGCGAAAAAATTACAAAGGAATTAGTAGATAAAAAACTACTTGTAGATCCTATCGTAATAGTCCGCCAACTAAACTTCAAAGTTTCTGTTTTAGGAGAAGTAGCCAGACCATCTGTAGTGAATGTTCCAAATGAAAAAATTTCGCTTCTTGAAGCCCTTGGGCAAGCTGGAGACATTACCATTTATGGAAGGAAAGATAATGTAATGATAGTAAGAGAAGAAGATGGTATCAAAAAAAATTAAAAGAATAAATCTTAATTCTAGCGAAATTTTTAGCTCTGACTATTATTATCTTAAATCAAATGATATTGTTTATGTGGAAGCGAACAAAGCAAAAGTTTCCAGTTCTACCCGCAGCTCTACTCTTATCCCTATTTTATTAAGTGCTCTATCATTTGGAGCAATTATTATTGATCGTATAGCAAGATAATTATGAACATTATTAGAAAAACAGATGAAACTTCAGGCAATAAAGATGCCGGAGGGCATTTCATATTTAAGTTACTTCCATACTGGCCCTTGTTTTTAGTATTGCTAGTGGTGTCGTTAGCAGGCGCCTGGGTATATCTTCAAGTCACACCACAACTGTTCAGTGCTGAAGCGAAAATTCTCATTAATGAAAGAAAGGGCGCAGAAGAAACTAGTATTCAAGATCCAATGTCATCAACCCTTTCTAAAAAGAAAAGTGTTGACAATGAAAGGGAAGTAATTGTATCTAGCCCAATCATTAATCAGGTGGTGGCCGATTTATCCTTATATGCCAGCGTATACCAAAATAGTTTTCTTGCAAGTAGAATAATGTACGAAGATGCTCCGGTAAAAATAGCAGCACTTGATCCCAAAGGAATTAAACCGACCAAATCAAAAATTGAATTTACTTACTCTCATTCAGGGATCCTGATAGATCATAAAACATATGCCTTCGATAAGTGGCATCAGATGCCATATGGAACTTTAATGTTTCGTAAAAATATTAGTGCCAGACCATCTGATCAATCTAAGTTTGCTTTTACACTTACCTCGCCATCTAAAGTTGCATCTAAAATAGCTGGCGGACTAAAAGTGGCAGAGGCCAACAAACTTTCTACAATTTTGGTGGTATCAATTTTAGATGAAAACCCTAAACGTGCCGAGGATATTTTGAATGGGGTATTGTTGGTTTACAACAAACACGCCATTGATCAATACAATCTTCTTGCAGCGAACACGCAAAATTTTATCAATAGTCGGTTAATGACCGTTGAAAAGGAATTGCTTGATATTGAAAATAAATTGCAAAAATATAAATCCAATAACGGAGCAATCGATGTAGGTACGCAAGGTAAGTTATACCTGGAAAATGTAAGTATAAACGATCAAAAAATTGGCGAAATCAACATGCAATTATCTGTACTCGATCAAGTAGAAAATTATGTCCGTTCGAGAGATCTCACTGGTGGAATTGTTCCTTCAACGGCCGGCATAAATGATCCGGGACTTACTCAAATGGTCAAGGACATCTACGAGCTACAGTTAAATGCGGAAAGTTTAAGAAAAACAACAGGCGAAAATAATCCTGCAATGGTAGCGTATAATGATCAAATTAATAAAATTAAACCTCAAATCCTACAAAACCTCCGTAATCAGCGGAATAGTCTTTCTGCCAGCAGAAATAATCTTTCAGGTACCACAAGTACGTATTCTTCAGCCTTGCAATCCATGCCGGAAACGGAGCGCAATTTAGTAGATATCCAAAGGCAACAACAGATTAAAAGTGGCATTTATACTTTTCTGCTTCAGAAAAAAGAAGAAACAGCACTATCCTATATCGCCAATGGATCTGACAGCCAAATTGTTAGCCAGGCAGAATCATCAGAGTTTCCGGTAAGCCCGAAGAGAAAAATGATCTACCTTGCAGCCATCTTTGGGGCGGGTATATTAGGAATTGCTTTTGTGACTGCAAAAGACAAAATGAGACGAAATGTGATGTTCCAGCATGAAATACAATCATTAACAAAACTACCGGTTATTGCAGAGATTAGTACCAATTCATCTGCAAAGCAAATTGTTATTGGCAGTAACCAACGCACTTTAATTGCTGAACAGTTCAGGAGCCTTAGAACTACCTTGCACTATATTGGTATGGGTAAGCAAAACAAACGATTAATGATTACGTCTGCTATTTCAGGGGAAGGTAAAAGTTTTGTAGCATCTAACTTAGCTGTATCCTTGGCCATGACAGGCAAAAGAGTTGCCTTATTGGATTTCGACTTGAACAACCCATCACTTCACCATAAATTTGGCGTTAAACAGCGTACTGGAATTTCAGAATATTTACAAGGTAAGGCATCAATGGAAGATATTTTCAGCAATTCAATTGTCAATGAAAATCTTTCCCTTTTTCTAACAGGAAAACTACCGGTTGACCCTGCAGAATTGATTTTAAATGGGAAGGTAGAAGAACTGTTCTCAAACCTGGCGGAGGAGTTTGATTATCTTATTATTGATGTTCCTCCTATTGGCCCTGTTTCTGATGCGTACTCTATTGCCCCAATGTGTGATGCCACCCTTTTTGTGATACGTCATGCATATACACCAAAAGTCTTCATTGAACGTATTGACGATAACATCAAATTAAATAACCTGCCAAATCCAGCAATTGTATTTAATGCAGTATCTCAACGTGGTTACGGTAAAAACAACTATGGTTATGGCTATGGAACGGGAATGGTTTATGGCGGAAGTTATGATCAGAAATTAATAGAATAACGATTAAATGAACAAGAAAATACTAAAGTGGAATTTCATCTTTCAGTATGGTTACGTAATAACGAATATCATCAATGCATTCATTTTATTGCCACTATATCTACATAAAATAGATAGTGGAACCCTTGGACTTTGGCTGGCTACTGGCAACATACTGGCATGGATGACGCTTGCCGATCCGGGTGTAGGTGATGTTCTCCAGCAAAAAATAGCCCAGCTTTACGGGCAGAACATGCATGGAGAAGTAAATAAAACTATTGGATCAGGCATATTAACTTCTTCCGCTATTTTTGCACTTTCCATAATTGCAGGTATTGTATTTTACTTGTTAATTGGCACGATCATAAATAAAGATGTATCGAAATATGACGGTTTACAAGTAGCATTAATGGTATCTATAATTGCTACTGGCTTATCATTACTGTCTTTCAGCCTTTCAGGGATTAACCAAGGACTTCAAAACCCTGTTCACGTTGCAATCGCATCAATCTCCGGCAACATTGTTTTCCTGGCTACAAATATCCTATTTTTATTCCTGGGCTATGGTGTGATTTCAATAGCGATTGCAAACATGCTGAGGGCACTTTATATCAACATCTATAATTACACAGCTTTAAAAATTATATTAAACAAGCTTCAGCTTTTTATAGACTTTGACGTTAGCCATCTCAAAAAATTTGTAAAGATATTTTCATTTACATCGATTTCACGCATTATAGGCGGATTTTCTGCCTCTTTAGATATGATTGTGCTGGCTCGGTTTGTTGCGCCAACAATGATAACGCTTTTTGAAATCAATAAAAGGCCAATACAAATGTCGCAAACGTTAATTGGAAGACATTCGGTTGCCCTCATGCCCCTTATCTCGCATGCAAAAGGTAAAGGAGACGATACACAAATAAAATCATTGATCAGCACCCAGTTTAAATATTATTATTATGCTGCAATATTTATCGGACTAGTATTCTGCATCAATTATCATACGCTAATTACCTTATGGACAGGACACGACAAGTACATCGGTGATAAAATTATCTTTTTATTAATCGGGAATTTTTTCTTTGCCCAAATCGGTTATTTTATGGCCAACATGGGCTATGCCTTAGGAGACATTAAGATGAATAGCTATATCAATATTTGTAAAGGCATAATTTCTGGCATCCTATTCTATTTCGCCGGTAAATTTTATGGCATTATTGGTTTAATAGCCGTAATGCTTATGGTAAGTATAATGGTTGATTTTACCTTCTTTTCTTATCGGCTAAACAAACTCGGATATTTGAGCAAGCATTTGATTGCGAAGATTTTAAAAAATTGGGTTGTAATTATTCCGGTTTCCATAGTAGTCGGGTGGTTAATTAATGAATTAACGATGCTTTTCATTCCGGCAGAGATGAAGCTGATCAGCCTGTTGGTTAATGGCCTTGGTTTTACAATTTTTTATCTGGCACTAGTGCTCATCAAAGATTCAGAAATGCGTGAACAATTATGGAACCTATTTCCAATAAGAATAACTAAAAAAGTTTCAAGAGAGAAAATTACAATTAAAACTTAAGAGAATGGCAAAATTTGTAGTCATGTTACGGGTAAAGGACGGCATGTTTTTCGCAGAAGAATGGCTGGCATGCTTTGAAAAAATCGCAGATGAAATTGTGGTATTGGACAACGGTTCAACTGATGGTACATATGAGAAGTTAAAATCCCATCCTAAAGTTGTAGATATCATTCAAACAGAAGGATACAATGAAGGACGTGATAAAAACCTTTTATATCAAAGAGTAAGGTTAAGAAAACCTGATTGGTGCCTTTGGATCGATATTGATGAAATATTCGAACCCGAACTTACCAGGGCACATTTTGATGAGTTGATGAACAGTAAAGTCTTCACAAAATTCGCGTTCCGTCGCTTTCATTTCATGGATCGTGAGCATTTTGCAGGATCATTATATCGTCTAAATTATTCGGCAGGGCATGATAGGATTATGTGGCGTGAAAACCCTAGCGGGTATTTTCAAAATCTTATTATCGATTCACCAAATGTGAAAGGCATTAAAGGGCTAAAATACAATACTAATTTCAGGCTAAAGCATCTTGGCTATATTAACAAAGAACTGGTAGATAAAAAAGCAGATATTTACAGGCAAATTATTCCCGAAAAAGAAGATATCTTTCAAAGCATGTACTTAAAAGGCGAAAGGCCTATCAAGTGGATTGACGAGAGACACCATGTAAAAACGGTTATGCTTAATCAGGTACTTAATGTGCTTCAAATGACCCATCTCATTCCTAAAGTAATTCGAAAGATAAAAA
Organism: Pedobacter agri PB92; assembly: GCF_000258495.1. Taxonomy (GTDB): domain Bacteria; phylum Bacteroidota; class Bacteroidia; order Sphingobacteriales; family Sphingobacteriaceae; genus Pedobacter; species Pedobacter agri. The sequence continues at coordinate 6,049 of NZ_AJLG01000007.1, read as the reverse complement.
GTGCATTTTAATGGGTTACGTAATTAGGATATTTAATTATGAATTTGAAGTAAAAGAACTGTTTTTGCTGTTTTTTTCTTTTTTCTGATGGAAAATATTTTTTCGTGGTTGATTTTACCTAATTCAGTAATCATTTTGCTGTACGAAAAAATAATGAGTTTATTAATTTATGCGCTTCTTTTGGTCAGTTTTCATAAACTCAGAAAAAGTGAGCAAATCTATTTGGGCGTCATAAGCTTTTTCGTTATTAGATTAGTATTTGAATCTTTGCTCGATTATGGCACTATATTTCAACAATTAACGTTATATACGATATTGTTCCCTGCAATATTCATTGTGTTTGTACGGGCTTTATGCCGTTCATACAACCTTGATATACTTGAATTCCTGGCAAAATTCTATCTAGCGGTTTACGTGATTTTCATGATCATTTACGGACGTGGTTTTTCTTTTAGCTTAAATAGTGTAGAAATGGATGATTACGGCCCCTTTTCCGGTGATAGCCGCGTTATTCATGCCCGTAGTATCTTTATGATGATTTTGCCATTATTGTGGTTCTTGAACAAATATTTAAAAGAAAGAGTTACAAGCGCACTTTTATGGTTTCTTTTTTGCGTCATTGTCATCGTTATTCACCAGCATAGATCTGTTTGGGCAAGCAGTCTTTTCTCGCTTGGAATTTATTTTTTTATTGTGGTAAGAAATCGAATTATCTCTTTATCAAAAACCCTGAAAATATTTTTCTCTGCAGCTTTAGGAATTCTGTTGCTAGCTTTTGTGATATCCCAATTGTTTCCGGATATGTTAACGTTCTTTGGTGAAAGATTTAGTGAAATACTGGATCCTACCCGGGAAGATGGAACCGGGAAATTCAGGGCAGATCAAAGAAGGGTGTATTTCCCAATGGTTTTAGAACGTCCATTTTTTGGATGGACATTCGAAGGCTTTGAAATGAAAAATCCTTTAGTAGACTGGTGGCCAGAGAAAACGGGACAACACTTTCATGAAGGTTTTATGGAGATGTTATTCTACCATGGTTTTTTAGGTTTAATCTTAAAGTACTTTTATCTACTTTACTTGGGGTTTAAAGCGTTCTTTCGCAACCTTGATGAAAAGTCGGGGATCTTAATTGCTTTTACGCTTGCTGGTTTAATTTTCTCATTCAGCTATGTGCTACCATTAATTTTTTGGGGAGTTGTTGGCATTTGTCTGTACTATCTTGAAAGAACGGAACTTTCTTTACAAACAAAAAATGCTCAAAATATTCAAATTAATATAACACCAAAACCAAATCAAAAAACAATCGAATTGATTAATCATAATTAAAGAAAAATATGAATTTTATATGTACTTGGATTTGTGTCGATGCCATTGGAGAAGAAAGCATCTATCCCCAAACAGGCGAAAAATCATCCGGTTTAAAACATCAAAATATTTACTGGCGTTGTATACTCCTGTTTTTTGCTACAAGCAAACGATTTAACAAAACTCAAAAACATATTCTTTTTAGCAATACTCATGTTTTTCCTGTAGTAGATGGAAAAGAAATCAGGGCGTCATTGCAGGAGCTAGGTGTTGAAATCATTTATACCGAATTTAACTATAAAACGCCTAAGGGATATTTTAATATGTTTCAAAACCAGTTTTTCGAGTTTTCCATACTTGAATACATTACCAAAAACAATATTAACCCTAATGATCAGTATTTAATATTAGATTCAGATTGCGTTTTTTCAAAAAATATTGATGAGCTTTTTGAAATTGCATCCCCAAATGGCTTTATTTCTTTTGAAGACGATTGCAGCACTGATCTGGTTATTCATGGTTTGAGCAGGAAAGACATGAAAGAACTTTACCAGGAACTATCAGATAAAAAAGTCGACGAAATCCCAGGTTATCACTACGGCGAATTTTTTCTGGCCAATGTTAAAAACGTCAATACCATATTTAATGATTTTAAGGCTTTATGGCCGGAACTGCTACGCAGACATGAGGCTGGATTACCAAAGTTTAATGAGGAAGCACAAACACTAAGCTACATTTACTATAAAAATAACTTTATGGCCAGCCCACGTAAAGACCTTCTGAAACGATTCTGGACCAATCCAGTATTTTATCGGAATGTGGGAGAGCAGGACACGGAAGTTGCCATTTGGCATCTCCCATCTGAAAAAACATTCGGATTGGCTGATTTGTACAAGTTGCTGATTTTAAACCAAAATAATTATGGTTTAAGTCTCTCTGAGGCACAATTTACCACCATGTTAAGGAGCACATTAGGTATCCCCAAACTCACTATTTCAAAATTTACTAAATATTATGCGGTAAGTTATTATAGGGCTGCAAAGAAAAAATTAAAAAAAATGATCTGCGCCTGATTGTAATAGCCATGATCTAATTCTATAGGTTAGGCCTGCCATCTCTGTTGGAAAGAGCAGAATAAAATTTATCAGGGTTTCATTGAACATAAACTTTACAAAATGGAAAATTCTTTAATCATTGGCGTATTTTGCTACAACAGAGTATCAAAACTTAAAAGGTGCATTGAAGCCTTACTCAAAAATCCGGAGTGTGCCAATTTGGATATTATCTTTTTCAGTGATGGGGCAAAAGATGCATCAGGTCAAAAATCGATTAAAGAAGTAAGAGATTATATAGATCAACTAAAAGGCTTTAAATCGGTCATTAAGCATTATAGAGAATATAATTACAGTACCGGCCCAAACTTCAGAACCGGACTAACTTTTTTAAGTGAAAACTATGAGCGCTTTATTATTGTGGAAGATGACCTCATTGTTAGCCCAAATTATATCAAATATCTAACTGATGCATTAGAATTTTATAAAAATGATCACACTGTATTTTGTGTAACCGCTTATGTTTTCCCCATTAAAAAGGGTGAATATCATTACGACAGCATTGTATATAAACGGTTCTGTTCTTACGGATGGGGCGGATGGGCCAACCGTTTTCCAAATGTGATCTGGGATAACCAGGCACTCGAAATACTAATGAATACCTCCCCGGGATTCAAAAAGCGCCTTAATGCCGAGGGGGCCGATCTGATACGGATGCTTCGTAAACAAATATCTGGCAAAATCTCAACTTGGGACATCCAGATGCAAACACATGTAGCGGAAAACCGACTAAAAGTAATTTATCCAACATTATCAAAAGTATCTAACATTGGGTTTGATGAAGAATCGACAAATACTTCTGGAGTCAATTACCTGATTACCCCGATTGATGACGGCAGCAATCGTGATTTTAAATTTTGCCCTCCAAACATTATTAGCCCGAAACTTCAGGCACAGATCAAAAGCCCTTATGATTTCTCTACTTTGGTAATCCGTAAATTAAAGAATGATTTCCTTAAGTTCACCAATAATATACGAAAGGCAGACTAATGAGGATATTAATCGTCCATACCTATTACAAACAGCAAGGAGGGGAAGATGCTGTTGTTCAAAATGAAATGGCACTGCTCCAAAGCGATGGCCACGAAGTAGAACTTATTGATTTCAGTAACGCATCAGCTACGTTGTTAAAGGTATTGCTTATGCCATTTAACCCATATTCTTATTTTACGATGCTTAAAAAAATTAAGTCTTTTAAGCCTGATATTGTTCACGTTCACAATCTCCATTATGCCGCAACTCCATCTGTATTATATGCAGCAAAAAAAATGCAGGTACCCATCGTCATGACTATTCATAACTACCGCCTATTGTGTCCTTCTGGAAGCCTGTTTTTCAAAAATAAATTATTTTTGAAATCATTGGATGAATCCTTTCCATGGTCTGCTGTTCGGGAGGGTGTATACCAGCAATCGAAAGTTATAACCTTCTGGCTTGCTATTTCGAATTATTTGCATCGAAAAATAGGTACCTGGAGATTGGTAAACGCCATGATCTTTTTAGGTGAACATAGCGGAAAAATTTTTGAGCAGAGTGGTTTAATACATGCAAGTACCAAAACATTTCTGAAGCCAAATTTTACCAACCAAAAAAAATCCGCAGCGGTAAATAGCGCAGGAGAATACTATCTATTCATCGGTCGTCTAAGTGAAGAAAAAGGTATTAAAACGCTGTTGAAGGCATTTGAACATCGCCCGGAAATGTTAAAAATTGCAGGAACAGGCCCCTTAAGAGATTTTGTTTCGGAAGCTGGAACACATTTTGTTAATGTCGAATACCTCGATCATCTTTCAAAAACTGAAATTGAGGAAATGATTGTTGGGTCCAAGGCACTTATTTTCCCTTCAGAATGGTATGAAACCTTTGGAATGGTAATGATTGAAGCGTTCTCTTTGGCAAAACCAGTAATTGCCGCAGATCTTGGTAACATTCCATCAATTGTTAAAGATCAAGTAAACGGCCTTACCTTTTCTCCGGGGAATGTGCTTGAACTACAAAGAAAGCTATATGAGTTTGAAAACATGGATAGCCAGGCTAAACAAAACTTAGCAGCAGGGGCACTATTTTCCTATCATCAATATTATGCTCCTGAAGTTAATCTGAAACAACTGATTCATATCTATTCTGATACGCTGGCCAGCAAAAATACTTAAGCTAAATAGCTTTTTATTATTGAACAGCCTCAGGAGTACTAAGCGGCAAATTTAAGCTTAAATATGTGGTAAACATAAATGGGGCCATAATAAAGATACCTTCTCCACATCTTTCTTGGGTTACTTAGCAAACGGCCTAGCCATTCTAACTTATAACGAATAAAGAAATCGCTCGGACGTTTAACCGTCTCTGAGTAAAAATCGAATACAGCACCAATGGCACATATCACCTTTGCATCTATTCGAGATTTAAATTGCCACGACCACTTTTCTTGTTTGGGTGCTGTTAATCCAATAAACAAAGCATCAGCACCAAAATCATTTATTGCAGCAATCATTTTATTATTGTCTTCTTCACTAAAAACACTCTTAAATGGCGGCGAATAATACCCTACAACTACATTTGGAAATTCGTGTTGAATACGAGCCTTTATTTTTTCAAGTGTTTCATTTATAGCGCCTAAGTAAAAGCACCGACCATTTTTATGATTTAAAGAAGTTAAAATATGCTGATGAAGATCAGCCCCAGAAATTTTATTGATTTTTCTGCCTGTAAGAATTCGCTCTGCCAGTACGACACCCTCTCCATCAGGTAACAAAATATCAGAGCCTATAAGCGCATCTCTAAACTCACCATCTTCTTTTGCCACACAATAGGAATACTGATTAATGGTATTGATGACAATCTTACTTTCAAGTGATAACTCATTCAAAGTTCCGGTGTACAAATTGTAATGCATGCCTTTACCGGATTGATTAAAAAAATTACCCATAATTTAAATCATTAAGAAATACATTTTCTTGCACCATGCACATACAATATTTACGTTTTTTTTAGCCAAACAGTTTTAACGCAACTGGCTAATTATCTTTCAATTACAACAAAATAGAACAATTAACACAACCTTTTGAAGTAAAAAATAGTATCTTAAAATCGGGCTCATGCTAATCAACCAAACCTTAATTTATTCTTAAATAATTATTCAAAAACCATTTATGACGCGAATTATAATGATCTATAAAATTTCAACAAGCTTTGACCAGAGTTTTTATTTAGCATGAACTACGAGCTTCGGCCATACCATCTAAATCTCATAAAAACTTTAACAATCCATCACTAAAACGCATTTTCTTCCCCACCGAGGGCATTTGTGATTGTCTTAATAATAATTTGCATATCTTTAACTAAGGTCCAGTTTTCCATGTATGCAATGTCATGCTCTACACGTCCAAGCATCTGAGCATGTTCTTTTGTCTCTCCACGGAAACCATTTACCTGTGCCTGCCCCGTAATTCCAGGTTTAAGAAACTGTCTCACCATATACTTATCTACAATTTGCCGATACTCTTCGGTATGCTTTAGCATATGTGGACGAGGTCCTACCACGCTCATATCTCCAAAAAAGACATTGAAAAATTGCGGTAGCTCATCGATACTGGTTTTGCGCATAAAAGCACCTATCTTAGTAGTGTGTACGT
>NZ_AJLG01000006.1 GCF_000258495.1 Pedobacter agri PB92 | reverse complement strand
CTTCTTTTAATTGAGAATCGTATTTTTTGATAGCTGCCTGAGCATCTTTGATCGTATTTTTACGGGTTACGATTGAATCCTCAAGATCATCAAGTTCGCCTTTGATTTTTGAAATTCTAGTTTCTAATCCTAAAACATCATCTTCTAAATCGGCAACTTCCATTGGTAATTCACCACGTACCTGGCGAATTTTATCAATTTTAGTGTGGATATTTTGTAATTCGTATAAAGCTTTTAGCTTTTGTTCTACGGTTTGTTCCATTAAAACAAGTAATTTATGGGGTTTGTATTTTGCTCCGTTAAACGGATTGCAAAGTTAGTAAATTTTTTCTGAATAATTTCAAGCAATAAATTTGATGTAAATTGTTCAGTTTCAAAGTGTCCGATGTCTGCAATGATGATTTTTTCCTCTGCATCGAAAAACTCATGATATTTAAAATCAGCAGTGATAAATGCATCTGCTCCTGCTGCAATTGCATCCTTTAAAAGAAAACTCCCTGATCCGCCACAAACGGCAACTTTTTTTATTCTTTTAGCGATAACATCTGTGTGCCTAACCACTTTAGCCTGCATCCTATCTTTTACCAAATGAAGGAAATCATAGCCGTCCATGTCATATTCTAACCAGCCTACCATACCAGAGCCCACAAGCTGGTGCTTATTTTCCAATTTATAAATGTCATAAGCTACTTCTTCGTAAGGATGATTTTCGAAAAGTGCTACCAAAATTTTTCTTTCTGCCTGGGTGGGGTAAACCACCTCAATGCGCACTTCTGATTCTCTGTGACGAATGCCCTTTTCTCCAACAAAAGGATCAGCATCTTCATTACCCTTAAATGTTCCAAAACCATCAGCATTGAAGCTACATTCGCTATAGTTGCCAATATTGCCAGCGCCAGCATAAAATAAAGCAGAGCGTAATTGTTCTGACTGGGCTTGCGGACAATAAGTAACCAATTTTTTAAGTAAACCTGGTTTTGGTGAAAGTACTTTGGTTCCGGTTAAACCCAATCGTTCGCATATCCGGGCATTTACACCAGTGTGGATGGCATCTAAATTGGTATGAATGGCATACAAGGCAATATTATTTTTGATGGCCTTTAACACTACACGCTCCACGTAGTTTTTTCCGTTGAGCTTTTTTAGTCCTTTAAAAACGATTGGATGATGGGTGATTATTAGATTGCAACCTGTTGAAATGGCTTCATCCACAACCGATTCGATACAATCTAAAGCGACAAGCGCCGCACGAATTTCCATCTTAGGATCGCCAACGATCAAACCAGAGTTGTCGTAATCTTCCTGATAATTTAGTGGGGCAATGCTTTCCAGATAATTCGTTAGTTCTGATAATCTCATGGCATAAAGATATATAATTTGATGTTTTTGTGAGAGTGGATTTTTAATCTAATATTTTTCGTTAATGGCAGATTAACCGTCATTTCGAACGAATCCAAGAAATTATTTGAATTGAATTGCAAGGTTTATAGATCTCGTTGCTTTACTATGCTTCAATCTAGATGAAAATCTATTGCATCGAGGTTACCAGTCAGGTGGGCAATGGGCTACCCAAACCAAGCAAGGCAGGTGTTGCAATCTAAACCCGACAGAAACAAAAAGCCCGCAAACCCAATTTTTCATTGGGTGCGGACTTGAAGTGTATGGCGGGACCAACCTTAAAAAAGGCTTTTGTTTTTGCTTTCCAGATAATCAAATGTTTTATTGAAATCCGCCGCCCATTCTTACCATTTGCAAGCTCTCGAAAACCATTTTCTGGTTATATTCAAAAGCCAGGTTTTTGTGGTTAATTACATCTACGATGGTACCAATCATACATAAACCACCGGTAAAGAAATATAAAATACCCATTCCAATTTGTCCGATTACAAAGCGGTGGATTCCGGCGAACCCTAAAAATCCGATTAAGGCTAACAATAAAATTTCTGATGGTTGTTTTCTGCGGCTACCGTAAATCATTAAGAAATTACGCAACTGTTGTTCATTTAAACCTGTTGTAGCTTGTTGTAAATATGCATATTCTTCTGGCGTTATACCTGGTAACGACATTAAAGGCGATTGAAATATATCCATGGTTTCTATGTGTTTTTAGTTTGAATTTTAAATGTATTCTTATGTTTTATCAACGTATAAATTCTATAAATTATAATTAAAAGTGCCGGCAAACCAAACCAATGTTGAGAAAAGCTTTCGGTAAACTCGCCATGAAAAATATGACTGATCGACCTGCCCAACCCGCATCCCGGACACCAACCCTCGTAACCTAAATTGGCCAGCGGGCAAAGTGTAAAGTGATGCTCATGACTGTTTGCTGTTGCCAGTAACACTAAAGCTGTCACCCAGAACACAAGTTCTATTGGAAAGTTTTTTAAGTGTTTCATGCTTTCAATTTATATATTTTAGAGGATTTGAGCCAAGCTTTGTTACAAGGATAGACGTTTATTCGACGAACCATAAATTTAAACCGACGAATGAGGATTGGAACACGAGAAACTACGCACAAACTTAAAAAACCTTTAACAAAGTTTGCGGTTAAATATAAAAGATAAGCTTATTTTTGTGCCTTGAACATTCGCGATTTAATAAACAGATACAAAACCGACGATAGGGTAACCGAATTTACCAAGGCGTTGAACAGTACCAAAAACCCGAAGATACAATTAAAGGGATTGGTGGGTTCTGCCGATGCCATTGTTGCTCTTTCCTCTTATTTTTTACTGCACAAACCTTTGCTTTTTGTACTTCCTGACCGGGAAGAGGCAGCTTATTTTCAATCTGACCTGGAAAGTGTGCTGGATAAACAGGTTTTACTTTTCCCGTCTTCTTACCGGAAGTCCTTTGATTTTACCCAGGTTGATACCGCTAACGTTTTGGCTCGTGCCGAGGTTTTAAATGAATTGAATCATGATTCGGAATATGGCAAAATTGTAGTTTCTTACCCGGAAGCCATTGCTGAAAAAGTGATCGATCGTTCTGCTTTAGAAAAAAATACCTTGGAGATTTCTTTAGGCGCTAAGCTGGGCATAGATTTTATTAATGAGTTTTTAATCGATTACGATTTTGACAGACGAGATTTTGTTTACGAACCCGGGCAATTTTCAATTCGTGGTGGTATTGTAGATATTTTTTCTTTTTCTTCTGATTTACCTTACCGCATCGAGTTTTTTGGAGATGAAGTAGAGAGTATTCGAAGTTTTGAAATCGAAAGTCAGCTTTCAGTAACCGATGTGAAATCGCTAACCATTGTGCCAAATGTACAGGCAAAGTTTTTAACGGAAAGCAACATCAGCATTCTTGATTATATTGATCAGGATACACAACTCTGGTTCAAAGATGTAGAGTTTACTTTAGATATTGTAAAGGCTGGCTACAAAAAGGCAGTTGAACTGTGGAAAGCATTATCGCTGGATGATAAAAACAAAAATCCAGAGTGGATTGACCCTAAATTTGCTTTTAGTGATGAGAAATTATTAGGCGATCATTTGCATGATTTCCCTTTGGTGGAATTTGGCAAGCAGTTTTTCTACAAAACAGATCATCGCTTTGAGTTCGAAACAAAACCGCAGCCATCGTTCAATAAAGATTTCAACCTTTTAATCCACAATTTAAAAGAGAACGAAAAGGAGGGGATTGTAAATTTCATTTTTACAGATTCGCCAAAACAAATTGAGCGTTTGTATGCCATTTTAGAGGATATCGATAAAACTGCAAAGTTTACCCCGATCAATAGCATGTTGCGTGAGGGTTTTGTCGACCCAAAAATTCAAACTGCTTTCTACACTGACCATCAAATTTTCGATCGTTACTATAAATACAAGCTTAAAAAGGGTTATCAGAAAAGTCAGGCCATTACCCTTAAAGATCTTCGTGAGCTAAAATCGGGTGATTATGTAACCCATATTGATCACGGTATCGGAAAATATGCCGGATTGGAAAAAGTTGAAGTGAATGGCAAAACCCAGGAAATGATTCGCTTGATTTATGCTGATAATGATTTGCTTTATGTGAACATTAACTCCTTAAATCGCATTGCGAAATATAGTGGTAAGGAAAGTGGCGTACCTAAAATGAATAAATTAGGTACCGACGCCTGGGATAAACTCAAGAAAACAACAAAAAAAAAAGTTAAAGACATTGCCCGGGATTTGATTAAGCTTTATGCGATACGTAAAACCCAGGCTGGTACTGCCTTTTCTCCTGACGGATATTTACAAGCTGAATTGGAGGCTTCTTTTATTTATGAGGATACTCCGGATCAGTTAAAAGCCACTCAGGATAGTAAAAAAAGATATGGAATCGCCACATCCGATGGATCGATTGGTTTGTGGTGATGTGGGGTTCGGGAAGACAGAAATTGCCGTTCGTGCAGCTTTTAAAGCTGTTGCAGAAGGCAAACAAGCCGCTGTTTTAGTCCCCACCACTATCCTGGCTTTACAACATTTCAAAACATTCTCTTCAAGGTTAAAAGATTTTCCGGTTACGGTAGATTATATCAACCGCTTTAAAACCAATAAACAAATTAAAGATACTTTGGCCGAGGCCGCAGCTGGCAAGGTTGATATTTTGATCGGCACCCACCGTTTGCTGAGCAAGGATGTGAAGTTCAAAGATCTGGGTATTATGATTATTGATGAAGAGCAAAAATTTGGCGTAACTGCCAAAGAGAGATTAAAAGCTGTTCGTGTAAATGTAGATACGTTAACGCTTACCGCAACGCCAATTCCGAGAACATTACACTTTTCGTTGATGGGCGCCCGAGATTTATCCATCATCAGTACGCCACCACCGAATCGTCAGCCGGTTAGCACCGAGCTACATGTTTTCAATGACAAACTGATCCAGGAAGCGGTTCAATTTGAACTGGATCGTGGCGGACAGGTTTTCTTCATCCATAACCGGGTAAATGATTTGATGCAACTGGGCGGAATGATTCAAAAATTAGTGCCAAAAGCCAGGATTGGTATTGCTCACGGTCAGTTAGATGGCGACGCCCTGGAAGATGTGATGCTTGATTTTATCAACGGCGAAAAAGATGTTTTAGTTGCAACCACTATTATCGAAGCGGGTTTGGATATTCCGAATGCCAACACGATTATTATCAATCATGCGCATATGTTCGGCTTGAGCGATTTGCACCAAATGCGTGGTCGGGTAGGGCGGAGCAATAAAAAAGCTTTCTGTTATTTGTTATCACCACCGCTTTCAACTTTAACTTCTGAAGCCAGAAAACGTTTGAGCGCCATTGAAGAGTTTTCTGATTTGGGTAGCGGTTTCAACGTAGCGATGCGGGATTTAGATATCCGCGGCAGCGGAAACTTATTGGGTGCAGAGCAAAGTGGTTTCATTGCTGAAATTGGTTTTGAAATGTACCATAAAATTTTAGATGAGGCTATTCAGGAACTGAAAGAAGCTGAATTCAAAGGTTTGTTTGAAAATGAACCTGCTCGTCCGTTTGTTGGGTTTACACAAGTTGATACCGATTTGGAGCTTTACATACCTGATGCCTACATTACCAATATTACAGAGCGTTATAATTTATATACCGAGCTTTCTAAGCTTGATAATGAAACGGAGTTAGCGGTGTTTGAAAAACATTTAACCGATCGATTTGGTCCGGTTCCACCTCAGGTAAAAACCATGTTGAGTGTGGTCCGTTTGCAATGGCTGGGCAAAAAATTAGGCTTCGAGAAAATCAGTTTCAAGAAAAATAGTTTACGCGGTTATTTCTTAAGTGATAAGCAATCGGCTTATTTTGATTCCACTACTTTTACCAAGATTTTAACCTTTGCTCAAAATCATCCACGGATGTGTAACTTAAAGGAGGTTAAGAATACTTTACGTATCGCTTTTGATAATGTAAGCACGGTTGAAGAGGCTATTCAAACTTTGGCGTTAATCGATTAAAATGGATCCAACTTTATTGCTTGATTTGGTAAAAATGCAAATGCCCTATGGAAAATATAAGGGTTATTTGATTTGTAATATCCCGGAAAGTTATTTGCTTTGGTACAAGGATAAAGGTTTCCCCAAGGGTAAACTGGGCGATTTAATGGCCACAATGTTCGAGATCAGAGTTAACGGATTGGAGTATCTGTTAACACCATTGAAGAATGGGAATAGGTAACTCCTTTCTGAAATCGTCATTGCGAGGCACGAAGCAATCCTACAACGATCACTACAATACCAAAAGCATTAAGATTGCTTCGTGGCTCGCAATAACGGAAGCCTATATCTCACAGCCATTTTCATCACAAACGGCATCATTGTTTGTATTTAGCGAAGTGATCTGTGTTTTTGGTTGTGCCGATTTCCATTCCGTGAAACTTTGCGTCAATGCCTCAGTAAAAGCTTCTACAGGTTGTGCGCCAGAAACACCATATTTCCTGTCCATTACGAAATAAGGTACACCACGAATACCCAAATTCTGACTTTCATAAATATCATAACGAACAGCTTCAGCAAATTGATCACCATTTAAAACCTGTTCAGCTTCATTTTTATCTAAACCCATTTCACCAGCAATATCAATCAATACTTCTTTTTCACCTATATTTCTGCTATTCACAAAATGCGCTTCAAATAGTTTTTCTTCCGCTAAATCCTGTAAGCCATGCTTTGAAGCTAAATGAATTAACCGGTGGGCATCAAACGTATTGGCAGGAATATTTGTATCAAAATTGATTGTTAGGCCAGCATTTTCAGCCATGTCTACCACTTGCCTGGTCATTTGTTTGGCCTGTTCAATTGGCATTCCTTTGCTTCTAAACAAGTAGTCGTATATGGTTTCATTATCGGTGTTGTGGTATTCAGGATTAAGCTGATAACTTTTCCAATCCACAACAATTTCATCCTTAAAAGGTAAGTTTTCAATGGCTTGCTCGAAATGACGCTTACCGATATAGCAAAACGGACACATGACATCCGACCAGATTTCTACTTTCATGACATAAAAGTAGGTACTTTAAGCATAAAGCTTGGTAAGCATAAAGTAAAAAGGGCGCTATCTAAATGGATAGCGCCCCAGAGTTAGTTTTTCTAAATTTATTTATATAACTGATTGAAAATCAATTTAAATGTACCATGTGTTTGCGCCCTGAAAGCAATCTCCGGACCGAAAGCCAGTAATTTTCCCTTACCCACTTGAGCTTCAAAAGCGGTTACACCATCTTGCAGATAAGCCTGTCCCCATGCCCAGCCGCTGCGTAAAGGTTTTCCAGATGCAAACCACATTAAAGGTTTAATTTTCCCTGCGGATATTGCATCGCCGGTTAATTTAAATACCGGACTGTTGTCAAAATAAACATCTGCCTCTTTTTCCATTCCCCATACGGCTGGTTGCTTCGTGTCAACAGCAACGTTTAATACACTTCCCGGAACATAATATTTCTCTGCCGGAAGCCTTTTTTCTTCGCCATTCACAATCTCAACAACTGCATTGCGAACAGGAAGATTTAAATGATAGGCTAAACTGGTACTACTTCCAATAGTCACCACATTTCCGCCGGCTTCTAAAAACTTTTTCAACTCAGGGATAGATTTTTCTGCAGTAATTCTGCCTAAACGATTTCTAAATTCCTCGGGGATTTCCTCCGCCTTCGGACCAAAGTTTCTCGAACCAAAACCACCAGCCTGAACAGAAGGAATTGCTCCGCCAACAAAAATGATCACATCGTATTTCGATTTCAAATTTCCTGCGTCAATATCCTGAGGGTAAATCACTGTTGCGTTATAATGGTACTGTTCCATAATGAGACGCATCCAGCCTGAAGCCATTGAACCACCGTAATTATCCCATAAGGCTATTCTGGAAGCCGTAATCTTCATTTTATCTTTCGGTGCTGAAGCAGATTTTAATTTTACATTGGCTTTCTCCAGTATTGATTTTCCAGCAGATGATACATAAAAATCGCCATTCTCATTTGAACGATAAACTTCTACTTTGTTTTTTAATAAGTCGTTAACCGCTGTGTAAGAGTCATTCTGAGCTGCACTTAAAACGAAGCTCGATCCCGCTACTTTATTTTCCGGAACCAGTAATTTTCCGTACGGATTGCGCTCAAACGGTCCATTGAAATCGTTCTGAATCCGGTCGAACTTCACATCCATTAAATAGGCTAGGGTCCATCCTGCAGCGTCGTAAGGCGGAATAGGTGCGCCACCTTCGTATTTAAAATCATTGGGGTGATCTTGCGGTTCAAACATATCCAAAACATGTGGACGGAAAGCCTGATCGGTTTTAACGACATAACTCCCTGCCGGATAATTTTTGCCTTCAACGGTAAATGGAGCCATTGCCTTTTGCACGACAATACCAGTTCTAATTAACGCATTTAGAAATTTAATCGCCGAATTAAAATCCGCCTGGTCAGCAGACAAAATATAACCCCTCGGATCTCTGTTTGCAGGCGCATTCATTACGGTATCGAAATATTTTACGCTCATTGCCCTTCTTGATCCAAATTCCGAATCACCAGCATCTGCTGAACCAGAACCGCCTTTTTTAGCCGCAGCGTTAATGGCTTCTATTTTCTTTGGTGAGAATGACCAGGTATCTTTTTTACCTCTATCAATCGAATTTTTACCCATTTGATAGATGTTGAAAAGCAACTCATCAGCATGGCGTTGGGCGTAATTTAACACCGCGTAATTCAATGAAACAGAATAATCAATAGAGTTTTTAAAATACCATTTTCTCGGGGTAACCGGGTTTGGTGAATCACTATTTGGCAACAATCGCGATGGCACCAGCGGAATTTCTGATGGGGTAGGGCTGCCCACAATTTCAGTTAACAAACCGATCATATTGTGGAAATAAGTTGTCGTTCTCAAACCACCATTATACCAGGTAGAAAACACCGACCCTCCACGTTGTGTATAACCAGGCTTGCTTTCCACATTGAGTCGGGTATGCATCGCTGCTCCTACAGCATCTAAACTGGTTAAAAGTGTCGCATCAAAAACATAGTTAAAAGGATCGCGATAAGGTGGCCCCGCAACAACTGTTCCTGCTGGACCAGCCTGGTGATGGTTGTACATAATCTGCGGAATCCATTCAACAAAAAGCTGGCGCCCCATATTTTGAGTTTCTTTTAAATTGAGCATGAAAAAATCACGGTTATTATCGTGTCCGGCGTATTTTTCATACAGCCTTGGCCAGCCAGAAAGCACTCGTTTTTTTGGATCTTTTTCCCTCATGTACCAGTTGCTTACCAACTCTTGTCCATCTGGATTGGCATGGGTAAACAAAATGATCACATTATCCAGTATTTTCAAGGTTTCCGGATCTGTTTTAGAAGCAAATTCATAAGCTGTTTGAATCAATTGGTGTGCACCAACGGTTTCATTCGCATGCAAGCCGCCATCTATCCAAACCACTGCTTTCCCCTCTTGTGCTAGTGCCTTTGCCTGCTCAGGCGTAATTTCTGCATGAGCCAGTTGCTGAGAAATTTCTTTATACCGGGTTAAATTCTGAATATTTTCAGGAGAGGAAACAACCAGCATATATTGACTTCTTCCCTCTTCAGTTTTTCCTATGTCTACTAACTTAACACGTTTTGAAGTTTCAGCAAGCTTTTTAAAATAAGCTTCCGTTTGGGTGTAAGTTGCCAATTGATAATCATCGCCGATTGCAAAACCAAAATGAGATTTAGGCGATGGCACTTCCTGTGCAATGGCGCTGCTACTTACGATTAGAAAAGCTAAGGATAGCTTTCTAAAGTGTCTTTTAATCATAATTTAGGGTGTTTGTTGGATATTCAAATATAATTAGAAAACGATCTATATTATTGCTGATGTAAATTTGTTACAGTTTTTAACTTTCCAAATATTAGCAATGTTTAGCGGCTTCGGTTTGATAAATTCAGAATAATATTTGCCAACCATTAAAATTCCTCCTTGTTATTCGATACATTTGTTTCGATGTAAGTTCTTAACTTTATTTTTCATCAACCGATAGAGGTTTCCGATGTAATGTTGGAATTAAAAGGGAATCGTGTGCAAATCACGAGCTGTCGCGCAACTGTAAACGCTGTTCATCGAACAACTGTTTTATCATTCATGCCACTGTACTTTCGGGTATGGGAAGGCGATAAAACGGGGCGTAAGTCAGGAGACCTGCCAAATATCGAATTGACGGTGCTTTCGCGTAAAAAGAAACTGGTCAGGTCTGATAGGTACAATAAAATTAACCGTTTTATTAATTTCTCTAAGCTTTTGCTCAGACTGGATTTTCTGTGCCCTGACTTTTCCTTTTAATTTTGACAAGAAAACATTAAAAATATTGCTTTGAGGGCTTTTAACGATTTATTCACTTAATCTTTAAAAGAGATGCTAACGCAAAATCTAGGCTATCCGCGAATTGGTAGCCACCGCGAATTAAAGAAAATCTGCGAAAACTATTGGGCAGGTAAAACGGGGTACAAAAATGTACTTCAGGTAGGGAAAAACATCCGCCACGAAAATTGGAAACTTCAACAGGAAGCAGGAGTTGATATTATTCCATCCAATGATTTTTCATTTTACGATCATGTTTTAGACCATTCATTAACTTTTGGCGCAATTCCGAAGAGGTACAATGAGGTTATCCTCAAAAAAGGAAACTCTGAACTCGATTTGTACTTCGCAATGGCCAGAGGCTACCAAAAAGATGGCCTGGATGTAGTAGCCATGGAAATGACAAAATGGTTTGATACCAATTATCACTACATCGTTCCGGAATTCTACAAAGATCAGCCATTTAAGTTATTTTCAACTAAAATAATTGATGAGTTTTATGAGGCCAAGCAACTTGGCATCATCACCAAACCTGTTCTAATCGGCCCAATTTCATATCTTTTATTAGGCAAAGAAAAAGAAGCAGGTTTTGAAAAAATTGATCTGATTAAAAATCTTCTTCCGGTTTACCTGGATATTCTGACAAGATTAGTCTCACTCGACGTGGAATATGTGCAGTTTGATGAGCCATTTTTGACTTTAGATTTGTCTGAAAAAGAGCAAAAAGCCTATGAATATGCCTATAAAGAAATCAAAAAAGCATTTCCAAAGCTAAAAATTGTTCTGGCAACTTATTTTGAAGGGCTAGATAACAACTTGGATTTGGTGACATCGCTTCCCATGAAGGTACTACATATCGATTTGGTTCGTGCTGAGGTACAACTGGCGGAAGTTTTGCGCAGATTAAATGAAAAAACTATCCTATCGCTAGGTTTAGTTGATGGCCGGAATATCTGGAAAAACGATTACGACCATTCGCTATCACTTATTAACCATGCCCTACAAAAGTTGGGAGAAGATCGCGTTTGGATTGCACCGTCCTGCTCTCTAATTCATTGTCCGGTTGATCTCGAAAATGAAACCGATGATAAACATTTATCTCCAGAAATTAAACAATGGCTAGCCTACGCCAGGCAAAAAGTTGCTGAAGTGGTTACATTAAAAAAGCTGATTACGAACGAAAGCCCTGCATCTACCACGCAAAAACTTGAAGAGAATAAAAAAGCTTTAAGCAACAGAAAAACATCAAACTTAATTCATAACCCCATTGTTAAAGAACGTGTTGCAAACTTAGATGATAGCGATGCAGAAAGGTTGAGCCCATTTTCTTTGAGGAAAGTAAAGCAACAATCGCTGAATTTGCCTCGCTTTGCGACCACGACCATTGGATCTTTTCCGCAAACCACAGAAGTGAGAAGCTGGCGGGCAAAATTTAAAAATGGCACATACTCACAAAAGGAATATGATACCTTAATTGCCGAAGAAACCGCAAAAGCGGTAAAGTGGCAGGAAGACATTGACCTGGATGTATTGGTTCATGGTGAATTTGAGCGAAATGATATGGTTGAATACTTCGGTGAGCAATTGGATGGCTTTGCTTTCTCCAAAAACGGCTGGGTGCAGAGTTATGGATCACGTTGTGTGAAACCTCCAATTATTTATGGAGATGTTTCCCGCCCGCACCCTATGACCGTAAAATGGACTGCCTATGCGCAATCGCTAACTTCGAAATATATGAAAGGCATGTTAACAGGCCCGGTTACCATTTTACAATGGTCTTTTGTACGTAACGATCAGCCTCGCTCATTAACCTGTACACAAATCGCTTTAGCCATCCGTGATGAAGTTTCAGATTTAGAAAAAGCAGGAATCAAAATCATTCAAATCGATGAGCCTGCCATCAGAGAAGGTTTGCCTTTGCGCAAAGCAGAATGGCAGCACTATTTAAACTGGGCAGTAAAAGCCTTCAGAATCTCGGCCAGCAGCGTGAAAGACGAAACGCAAATCCACACCCATATGTGTTATTCAGAGTTTAATGATATCATTCAGAACATTGCTGATATGGACGCCGATGTGATTACGATTGAGACTTCGCGTTCGCAAATGGAGCTGCTGGATGCCTTTGCCAATTTCCAATATCCTAATGAAATTGGTCCGGGTGTTTATGATATCCACTCTCCCCGTGTACCAAAAAGGGAAGAAATGGTCCATTTGTTAAAGAAAGCGAAAGCGGTTATTCCGTCAGATCAGCTTTGGGTTAATCCAGACTGTGGACTAAAAACTCGTGGCTGGGACGAAACCAAAAAAGCTTTAATCGAAATGGTTGAAGCGGCGAAAGAAATGCGCAAAACAGAAGAAGTTTTAGTTACCGAGCCTGAGATAAATTAATACTTTTGCCACGGAAGCACGGAAATGATGGAAAAAGAAGATGTAATCATTTTCATTTTGTATTCCTGTTTCCGTGGCAATATTTATAAAACCAATCATGACCCTAGAAGAAAGAATTGAATACTCTAAAACCAGCATTTTTAAAGCTGTGTTTCCAAACACTACCAATCATTATGATACGCTTTTTGGCGGTACCGCTATGCATTTGATGGATGAAGTTGCTTTTATCACTGCCACCCGTTTTAGTCGTCAGATTATGGTAACGGTGAGTAGCGACCGGATCGATTTTAAAAAGCCCATCCCGGCCGGAACCATTGTTGAGCTCATAGGTAAGGTAAACCATGTTGGAAATACAAGCTTAAAAGTAAATGTGGAGATTTATATCGAACAGATGTATGCCGAAGGAAGAGAGTTAGCGGTACACGGCGATTTTACTTTTGTTGCCATTGATGAAAACAAAAAACCGGTACAGGTGATAAAATAATGTTGTAACGTTTCGCTAAAAAGTTATAAAAATTAATACCGTTTATTTTTTAGTTTTGGTTCATGCAGCATCAATATTCTGAAGAAGATTTAAAAAATATCGCAAAACAACTCAGTCATCCGGAAGGCGAATATGGAATTAAAACTGGCGAAACCATGAATGCCAGTAATATTGGAATGACCAATGCCGCTATTGAGGCTTTGAATCTCCACGATGGAGATAACATTCTTGAAATTGGACATGGAAATGGCGGGCATATTGCAGATTTGTTGAGTAAGGCTGAAAATTTGAAATATTCTGGTGCAGATATTTCGGAGACCATTATCGCTGAAGCAAAGAAATTAAATCAAGACTTTTTAACCAATGAAACTGTATATTTCCACTTAACCAATGGAATAGATTTACCTTTTGCCGATAATCAGTTTGAAAAGATCTTTACAGTGAATACCATTTACTTTTGGGATCGTCCTCATTACTACATTCAAGAAATTGTTAGGGTATTAAAACCAGGTGGTAAGTTTGTGTTGTGTTTCGCTGATAAAACCTTCATGGAAAATCTGCCTTTCACAAAATATGGCTTCACCCTATATGAGATAGAAGCTGTGATTGATTTATTAAAAAACGTTGGCTTTAGTAACGGTAAATTCGAAAAGAAAACGGAACATATAAAAAGTAATGTAGGATTGATGGTTGAAAGAGATTATTATGTAGTGATTGGCTGTTAATAGGTAATCTACCTATGTTATTAAACCCGATTGCAGCGGCATCCCCAAATTTTTTCTATTTGGGATATAGCGAAAAGCGGGACTAATGGCCGCCAGGAGCATCAACCATTAATTCCAAAGAATTAATACAAAATCAAATACAAATAGGCGTAAACTACTGGTGCGGCTAACAATAATCCATCAAAACGATCGAGCAGGCCACCATGTCCGGGAAGTAAACCTCCGCTGTCTTTGGTATCCAAACTGCGTTTTAACATCGATTCTACTAAATCGCCTAAGGTACCGAAGCAAGCAATTAAAACCGCCATTCCTGCCCAAACCCACGCCTGGTTTTCTATAAATAAAAATGATAAACCGAAAGACACTAAAACGGCAGTGAATACGCCACCAAAAAAACCTTCCCAGCTCTTCTTCGGCGAATGACGTTCGAAAAGTTTGCGTTTACCATATTTTACGCCGAAGAGATAGGCGCCTGTATCATTTGCCCAAAGCATTAATAAAAATGCTAATGGAAAGTGGAAGTTATATTCGTGCCAGTTCTTTAAAAATCCCAGTGCATGGAAAAAGCAAAACGGAATGGTTACATACACAAAGCCAACAAATGTGTATGAAATATTGGCAAAGGGAATTTTATTCTTTTTATATAACTCAGTGATAAAAACCGAAAAGATTAAGGGAATACAAAGCAAGAGGTATTTAACATCGTATTGCAAATAATGTAAACCCGCTGCCATGAAAAATATTAACGCTCCCGCTGCCAAACCGATGTTTCTATGCGGACGAATGCCAGAGTTTTTAATTAGTTTATAAAATTCGAATAGCGATAATACGCTTAAAATAAGGTAAAATATGGTAAAAGTGTAGCTCCCCAAAAAGATGGAACCCAACATCACGATGGTAAAAAAGAAAGCGGTTATTGCTCTGGTTTTCATTAAGGCTTGAGGTAAAAGGTGTAGGATTTAAGGTGACGATGTTCCTTACTCAATTTCGTTTTCAACGATGTATTCTATGGCTTTATCGAAATCTGACTTATTCACTAAAACATTTATCTCACCAATATTGTAAGCCGATAGTTGTTTATTAATCGTCACGGCAGGAATTCCCGCTTCCGTTAATCCCTGCTTTAATACCTCAGCAGCGAAGGTGTTGCTTGTAGTATATACTTTAATCCAGTTTTCGCTCACGTTCTGCGTTATCTTTAAAAAATTTAAACAAAGCTATGGTAATTATTGCACTAATTAAATAGCCATACCAGGGAAAACCAATCGGTTCATCTGCTTTATCTAATGGCATGTTATGTTTTTGCATGTAAAAGGCCGCACAAACTGCGTAAGCGTTGTTAATAAAGTGTGCAATCATGGCGTACCAAAGGCTTCCGCTATAAAAATACAAATAACCAAAACCAGCGCCCAAAAGCATGCGGGGAATAAAGCCATAAAACTGAACATGAATGGCGCTGAAAATAATGGCCGTTAACCATATTGCTAAATGCGGACTGTTAAATGCTTTGGTTAGCGAACGTTGAACGCCTCCACGAAACATCAGTTCTTCACCGATAGCAGGCAGAAGAGCAATCATCACCAGGTTGACCACGAAATCAAGGTTACCCCGAACAGTGATCAGCGCTATAGTAAGCTTCATTGCAGCTTCCTCTTTTTCCTTCATCCATTGTTCGACACCTTTTAAAAAATTAGGAAGAACCATTTTCTGATTTATCAGCACCGTCCATTCCATAAATGGCATGCTTGCAATCATAATGATGACAACCAAAGCAACCAGCAGAAACTGAGGTTTACGAAAACTATAAAATACATTTACTTTCCTGCGTTCTGTCCACGCCAGTGCTAAAGGCGGTAGTATAAAAGTGCCTATTGAACTGAGTATTTGAATAATTTTTAACCCATCAATATATTTTGGATCTCCAGACATGAGCAGGTCGAGATTACTCACCATGCCCAGGCCATAAATCATTAAAACGATTACAACTGCCAATAAACCAAATACAAAAGCTCCCGCTACTGCGTAAAATAAAAGTAAAAGTAATTGTAAGAAAGGATTGATTTCCTCCTTGTTAGGTGTTACAAAATTCATTATTTGTACCTTTGTATGTTTTTATTAATTGTTGAAGATAGAGAATGTCTGTAAAGATAGGAAATATAGATTTAGGCGAGTTCCCATTATTGCTAGCGCCAATGGAGGATGTAAGTGATCCGCCTTTCCGTTATGTGTGTAAACAAAACGGGGCAGATTTGATGTATACGGAATTTATTTCATCGGAGGGCTTGATTCGTGATGCGGCAAAAAGCTTGCAGAAACTAGATATTTTTGAATATGAAAGGCCAATTGGCATCCAGATTTTTGGTGGCGATATCGAGCACATGCGTGAAGCTTCTGAAATTGCATCAGCTGCAGGGCCAGATTTAGTGGACATTAATTATGGCTGTCCCGTTAAAAATGTAGTTTGTAAGGGTGCCGGTTCCAGCTTACTTCGCGATATCGATAAAATGGTTAAGATGACTGAAGCCGTGGTTAAAGCTTCGCATTTACCTGTCACGGTAAAAACCCGTTTAGGTTGGGATGACGATAGCAAAAACGTTTATGAAGTTGCCGAGCGTTTGCAGGATGTTGGCATTCAGGCGCTCACCATCCACGGCAGAACAAGAGCACAATTATACAAAGGGGAGGCCGATTGGAGTTTGATTCGCGAAATCAAACGCAATCCCCGTATTAAGATTCCAATTTTCGGAAACGGTGATGTTGATAGTCCGGAAAAGGCGGCGAACTGGCGCATGGAATATGAAGTTGATGGCATCATGATTGGCAGGGCCGCCATTGGTTACCCCTGGATTTTTCGTGAAGTAAAACACTTCTTCAAAACCGGCGAACATTTACCTGGACCAACCATTGAAGAGCGAATTGACGTTTGCCGTACCCATTTGGATAAGTCACTGGAATGGAAAGGTCCAAAAACCGGAATTTTTGAAATGAGAAGGCATTATGCTAACTATTTTAAGGGTTTGCCTGATTTTAAACCATATCGCATGCGCCTGGTTGCAGAACCAGATATCAATAACATTTACAGTATTTTAGAAGAAGTGGCAGAGAAGTTTGCCAACTATGACGCCACAAAAGTACTGGCGTGATTTTTGAATTGATTTTTTTTACATTCGTTACAACCATGGTTACAGCAATTACAGACGGTGTTAAAGTTTCGGTAGAAACTGTTTACCAACCAGAATACTCCAATCCGGTTAATGAACATTTTATGTTTGCTTATCGTGTAGAAATTTCAAATTTATCTGACTATGCTGTTCAGCTGATGCGTCGCCAATGGTTTATTTTCGATTCTAACAGTAGTCGGAGAGAAGTAGAGGGAGAGGGCGTTGTTGGTCTTCAACCTATTATTCAGCCAGGAGAAACACATGTTTACGTTTCAGGATGTAACCTAAAAACAGATATGGGTAGCATGAGAGGAATGTATTTAATGAAACGTTTAATGGATGAATCGGAGTTTGATGTAGATATTCCGGAGTTTCAGTTGGTGGCGCCGTATAAATTAAATTAATTCCTTCTTCATTTATAATTTCTTACTGATTGCCTCAGATAAGACACGTAGATCTAAAATGATTTCTATCGTTTAAAATCGATCTTGAAAAAGAATTAATAAAACTTCGAATCCTCATTTTGATACAAGCAGAAAATTAAAGATAGTTCAACAAAAAAGCGGCTAGGAATTTCCTAAACCGCTTTCGTTTTTCATAGATAATATTTTAATTTAATCTCTGCCTCTTCCAAAAAGCATCGAAGCATAATAAAGTAAGTTTGCCAAAGCACCAACAGCAGCAACTACATAAGTCATCGCAGCCCACCATAGGGCGTCTTTTGCTTGAGAATTCTCCTCTTGCGTTTGCATCACACCTGGATTGTTCTTTAACCAAGCCAGTGCTCTGTTACTCGCATCGAACTCAACTGGTAAGGTAATGATGCTAAATATGGTAACCAAGGCTAATCCTACAACACCGATAGCCAAAACGATTGGCGTTACAGAGAAAACCAATAACATTACCCCTAACAGCAATACCCATTGCAACAGGTTTGATGATATGCTTACTACAGGTACCATTGTACTGCGCAGGTTGAGCCACGAATAAGATTTCGCATGTTGTACGGCATGCCCACATTCATGTGCGGCAACTGCGGCAGCGGCTACACTACGGCTGTAATAAACGTCTGTACTTAAATTTACGGTTCTATCTGATGGATTGTAGTGATCGGTTAATTGTCCTTCGGTGCTCATCACTTTCACATCGTATATTCCGTTATCATGTAGCATTCTTTCTGCTACCTCTTTGCCCGATAAACCTGAGCTGAGTTGCATTTCTGCATATCTAGAAAACTTGTTTCTAAAACGCCACTGCACAAACATGCTCAGCAATAATACCGGGATGATTATGACTAAATAAACTCCCATTTCTTTTCTGTATGTTTTTCAATTTGACTTATATCAAAAAGCGTTCCCATAATATTTGGTGTTCATTTTATCTTACATTTATACCATGGATAATAATATTTCTTATTGGGAGAAAAGCAGTTTTTTCAATTATGATGTTATTGTGGTGGGCAGCGGCATTGTTGGTCTAAATGCTGCTATTCACCTAAGAAAGTCTTTTCCAAATTTGAATGTTGCCATTTTGGAAAGTGGATTTTTACCTTCGGGCGCCAGCACTAAAAATGCAGGTTTTGCATGTTTTGGCAGCGTTTCTGAACTGATCGAACAGGAAAAAAACACCAATCCAGATGGCCTATATCGCATCATTGAAAGGCGCTGGCGAGGCCTACTTAAACTCCGGAAACTGCTAGGCGATAAGACTATAGATTATCAGCCTTTAGGAGGATATGAATTATTTAAGAATGAGGATGTTGATCTACTTAATCTTTGTGTATCGAAAATTGAACATTTCAATTATCTGATTAAAAATATTGTAGGTGAAGATGCCTTTTCTTTAAGTAATGATAAAATTAATTTGTTTGGTTTTGGAAGGATTAACCATATAATCTCCAACCAATACGAAGCACAGATTGATACCGGAAAGATGATGTTTGCCTTAATTCGATATGCGCAATCGATAGGGATTACTATTCTGAACAACTGCTCGATAAATCAGATAAACCGGTCGAAACAAATTACTGTATCCACCAATCAAGGTCAGTTTACCTGCAAAAAGTTAATTTTAGCAACAAATGCTTACATCAAAAATTAATTCCATCTATTAATATCGAACCGGGAAGAGGGCAGGTTATCATCACGAAACCTATTAAGAACCTAAAAGCCGCAGGTACTTTCCATTACGATAAGGGCTACTATTACTTTAGAAACATCAATAACCGAATTTTATTAGGCGGAGGAAGAAATATCGATTTTGAGGCAGAGAAAACTACCACATTCGGACAGACACCATCTGTTCAGTTGGCTTTAGAAAATTTACTTAAAACCGTGATTTTGCCAAACCAAAAATTCGAGATCGATTTGAGATGGAGCGGAATTATGGCCTTTGGCAATACACTAGAACCATTAATTGCTGAAGTGGAGCATGATATTTTCTGCGCTACCAGGTGCAATGGCATGGGAATAGCAATAGGTTCGCAAAGTGGAGAAGATGTTGCAGAACTCGTTATTAAATCCGGCCTTTAATTAAGTGCAGTGCTCATCTTTTTAACTTTCTCGGAATAACTTTCATTTGGTACGATCCAGCGGGTAACCTCATTTTCCCATTGTTTCAGTTTTTCCTTGTTCATTAGTTTATAATACTGAAAGGCAATATTAAAAGCCATATCTGCTTTTGCAGTTTCATCAATGCATTCTTTAATGGCATAATAATACATTTCTTCTGCTTGTTTTAACTCGTTTGAATTGGTTTGCTTAAATACAAGCGACTTATATAATTCACAATTAGTTTGTCTTCCTTCAGAAACATCAGCCAATGCTTCTCCTAAATATAAGTTGGCCAATACTTCTTGTTTTTGGCCATTATAGGCCCAGAAGAACTCCCGATCTAAGCCCGGATAGTTACGGTCTTTGCTTCGAGCTTGTTTCAAAAACTTTAGCGCTTTTTTAGCATCGCCCCACCTATTGTAAGTGCTGCCCCACCTAAATAAGCGATCTGCATTTTGATCATCTGTCCGGAATCGGCTAAGCCAGTCTGGTTTGGCCTGTACTTTTAATTCCGCTAGCCGGCTAGCGGGAATTTCTGCCACCACAACTTTATTAGGCGCCAACCTTAACTTCATATTCTTATTCTTTCTAGCTATGTACCTGGATAGACTATCAATTCGAAAAGTACCCTCCAGGTTAAATGTCAAGCCTGCAGAATTATCAAGGTAAATGAAACCAAAGTAGTAATGTATTGAATCTTCAGCCTTTACCGCAACCCATTTATCTTCACAATCGATTAAAAGTTTATCAAATTTTAGGTCAGTTTGGGCTTTTACTCCAATTGAGCAGAGCACAAGAAGGCAAAATAGCAGTTTCATAAAAGGAAATTTGTGTGTTACTTAAAGATAACAGTTTTATTTCCACTAACAAAAACCCGATCTTCAAAAATTAACTCCAATGCTTCTAAAAGCACCTTTTTTTCAATTTCTTTTCCTGCTCTAACCATTTCTTTCACGCCAAAATTATGATCAATGTGTGTAGTATGCTGGGTAATAATAGGCCCTTCATCTAAATGATCTGTAACAAAATGGGCCGTTGCGCCGATGATTTTCACGCCTCTTTCAAATGCCTGGCGGTAAGGATTTGCACCAATAAATGCGGGCAAGAATGAATGATGGATATTAATTACCTTACCATCGTAATCTTTAACAAATTCTGCAGATAGAATGCGCATAAATTTGGCGAGCACCAGGTAATTTAAATCAAACTGATTCAATATTGCTTTAATTTCTTTTTCAAATTGAGTTTTATCCTTGCCGTTATGATCGACGTAAAAATAAGGAATGCCCAGTTTTTCAGTAAAATCGCGAAGCGATTCATAGTTGCCAATTACGCATTTAACATTTGCACCAAGCGTTTTAAATTGGTTTTTAATTAGAATCTCTGCCAGGCAATGATATTCTTTAGTAACCAAAATGGCAATTTGTTTTTCTTGCTGATCAATTACATTCACCTCCGCTTCGGGTGGTAACGATTCTAGAAGTTTCTGCTCCAGACGGGTTTTATTCTCTAAATTACCGGTACAGGCTATGCGGGTAAAAAATGCTTTGTTTGCTTCATCAACAAATTCTCGCATGGCTATGATATTCAGTTGATGAGCCGCTAATACGCTGGTGATGTTAGTAACAAGTCCGACTTGATCCGGACAGGAAATGAGGATGGTTAATTCGTTCATTAATCATAATTTATACCCAATGATAAGAAATTCATTGGCAGAAATTTTATCAGCGTATAATATTTATTAACTGATGAGCCATTTTTACTTCTGAAACTCATCATAAAAATCAAAAATTATAAACAGCTGTTGTCACGATAGAATTAATCATAGCAAAATATTTTGGTAAAGCTGTTTTAAATTTCGATTTTTACTAAAATTTTTATCATTATGGAAATTGCCGCAATTGGGCTTCTCGTTATCATACTACTGGTTTTAGTTCTTTTATTCTTCAAAAAACCGCAGACTGCCATAAATATTATTTCTATTGATGAATTTGAAAGAATTAAAGCAGATAACGATGCGTTGAAAATAGCTTTGGCCAAAGCTGATGAACGCGTTTCCAATCTCGGTACAGAAAAAGATCATATCACCATCCTATTAAAACAAGAACAGCAACGTTTAATTGATGAGTTGCAGGCTGAACGCGATCGTTTGGCTGATGCTAACCGCGAGTTGGAAAGTACGCGGTCTTTTTACCTGGCCGAAAAGGAAAAACTCGCGGAACAAAAACTGAGCTACGAACAATCTCAAGAGAAACTTAATAAAGATTTCGAACTGATTGCCAATAAAATACTCGAAGAAAAATCATCGAAATTTATCGAACAGAATAGAACTAACCTCGATATTATTTTGAATCCCTTAAAAGAAAACATTAAAGCTTTTGAAGATAAGGTAGAAAAGGTCTACAAGGCAGAATCTGATGAGCGCAACATATTGAAAGGGGTAATCTCTGAATTACAGATCCAAAGTAAAATGATTCAGGAAGATGCTAATAACTTAACCAAAGCGTTGAAAGGCGACAATAAACGTCAGGGAAACTGGGGCGAGGTGATTTTAGAAAAGGTTTTAGAACGATCTGGCCTGGTTAAGGATCAGGAGTATCGCATTCAGGCTTCGCATACATCCGCCGAAGGCGGACGATACCAGCCGGATGTAGTCATCGATTTACCAGATGATAAACATCTTGTGGTTGATGCTAAGGTGAGTTTGGTTGCCTATGAACGTTCTGTATCTGCAGAGACAGAAGAAGAGCGTGAGGGCTACGTAAAAGCGCATCTGGCTTCTATTAAAAATCATATTCAGGAGCTGTCTTCAAAAAATTACCAGGATTTATATAAAATCAATTCTCCAGACTTTGTTTTGTTGTTCGTTCCAATCGAGTCTTCTTTTAGTATTGCGGTGCAGAAAGATGCAGAACTATTTAATTTTGCATGGGATAGGCGGGTAGTGATTGTGAGTCCTTCGACTTTATTGGCTACTTTACGTACCATTGCCAGTATGTGGAAACAAGAAAGGCAAAATAGGAACGTTATGGAAATTGCCCGTTTAAGCGGTGCGATGTACGATAAATTTGTGGGTTTTGTGGCCGATATGGAAAACATCGGTAAACACATTAAAAATGGTCAGGATGCTTATGATAAAGCCCTAAATAAGTTGTCTGTTGGTTCTGGCAATTTGACCAATACTTCAGAGAGAATTAAAAGGTTAGGTGCCAAAGCTACCAAGCAAATCGATATGAAATATTTGGATGGAGAATAGATTATTATCGGTTAGTTAGGAAACCCATCGATAGCGAAAGGAGAAATTTCGTCATTTCGAGGCACGAAACAATCCTACAACGATGGATTATAATACCCAAGCATTAAGATTGCTTCGTGCCTCGCAATAACGCATACTCTCATATCTACTTATTAAAAGCGTTCCATCCTTGTGCTTTCAATTCATGAACATTATTAGATTTGGAAACCATTTTACAGCCGGAATTTTTATCTGTTACATGGCCAATGACGGTAATATCCACATCGTGCTTTAGCTTCTTGTAATCATCCTGGCTGATGGTAAACAATAATTCATAATCCTCGCCACCACTTAAGGCACAAACCGTTGGATCTATTCCTAATTCACGGGCGGTTTCATACGTCATCGGATCTAAAGGAATCTTCTCTTCATAAATGGTAATTCCTTTATCAGATTGTTCGGCCAAATGCAAAATTTCAGAAGCTAAACCATCAGAAACATCAATCATTGAAGTCGGTTTGATGTCCATTTCTTCGAGAAGTGCCACAATGTCCATGCGTGCTTCCGGCTTTAATTGCCTTTCGATGATGTAATCTTTACCTTCTAAATCTGGCTGGATTTGTGGATTTTCAAGATAGATCAACTTTTCTCTTTCCAGAATCTGTAGACCAACATAGGCACCACCTAAATCGCCGGATACGCAGAGTAAATCATGTTCTTGCGCACCATTCCTGTAAGTTACTTTATCAGCATCAGCGTAACCAATACTGGTGATGCTAATTACTAAACCTTGTTTGCTGGATGAAGTATCGCCGCCAATTAAATCGATATTAAATTTATTACAGGCCAACTCAATTCCTTTATAAATCTCTTCAACAGCTTCTAACGGAAATTTGCTGGATAAACCCAATGAAACCGTAATCTGGCTCGCTTTTCCGTTCATGGCATAAATATCGCTCAGATTAACCTGAACCGCCTTATAACCTAAATGCATTAGAGGTACATACGCCAAATCAAAATGGATACCTTCTAAAAGTAAATCAGTTGAAATGAGGGTTTGTTTACCTTTTGCATCCAGAACAGCCGCATCGTCGCCAACGCCTTTTACCGAGTAATCATTCCTGATTTTAAAATTAGACGTCAGGTGCTTGATTAAACCAAATTCACCTAATTCATTAATATCTGTACGCTCTTTATTTTCAAACATATGCTTATTTCTTTTTGCAATAAAGGGGCGAAGCCCCGATTTTTTTTTAAATTAATCTTCTCATTCTGAGGACTAAAGAATCTGCCCTTTAAAAAGCACTAGCCATTCATTTTTTGCAGATTCCTATTTCATCAGGATGACAAAATCTTACTTTCCATCCAATTTTTACCTTCAGTAAAACGGGCAATCAACATCGCCGCAACATTATCGCCAGTAGCATTTAAAAGCGTCGCCATTGGGTCAACCAAGGTACCAATGATCATCGCTGGTGGTAATGCTTCTGGTGGTAACTGGTATGCAGATATCATTAATAATTCTCCGATATATCCTCCATTCGGTATTCCACCTTCCACAATGCTCACTAAAACGGTTATCCCTAAAGCCAGAATAATCGTATCAACATGCACCAAATCTTTTCCAAAAATAGCAAATACAACCGCTATCTTAATAATTGAACTGATACTTGAACCATCTTTATGTAATGTTGATCCTAATGGAATGGTTACGTTGGTAATATAGGCCGGAACGCCCATTTTCAATGTTCCCTCTAAATTTGCAGGAATAGTAGCAATGCTACTACAGGTTCCTATTGATGTTAAAGATGGAACAATATTATTTTTCCAGAATACTTTGATGGCTTTAAAGCCACCTGCTATAAAGGCATATAAGGTAAAAAATACAATGAAGTAGAAGGCTCCAACTCCGTAATATAAGCCTAATGCTTTCGCATAAGTTCCAAATAACTGCGGGCCAAAAACACCAACCTGGTAAGCGAAATAAGCACCTAAACCAATCGGACCAAGTTTCATAATTAAGATGATGAGCTTTTTCATCACTTCATTACCCGAAACCAAAAAATTCTTAAATCCATCTCCTTCTTTATTTGAATATAAAGTAGAAAATCCGACCAGCACAGAGAAAATAATTAGCGCAAGCATATTTTTTCTGCTCCCAATTTCAAAGAATTCCCCAACTGTCAAAAGTTGCGTCATTTGTTCTCCAAACGATTGAATTTTTTCAGTTTCTGTAGGGATAGGATTATTGCCAAGCGCCTGATGAATTGGGAAAAGCCAAGTAGCAACCAAGGTTAATACCGCAGAAATTAATACAGTAGAAAGAAAAACCAAAACCATTATTGTCAATAGTCTTCCTAGTTTTTTCGTTCGATCGATATTTGCAATAGCAGAAGAAACTGCAAAGAATACCAATGGAATTACTGCTGTAAACAATAAATTTAGAAAAATATCGCCTAGAGGCTTAATACTTTCCACACGCTTTCCAAAAATTAAACCTACAATGCTACCTGCCGTAATACCTGCCAATAGCCAAAGTAAACCCGAATAATTTTTAAGAATGCTGTTTTTCATTGTCTTAAATTTTAGCCATTTCCATTATTCAAAATCCAATCAATTTCTCTATCACAACCCGTAATTTTATCGTTTAAAGATGACGTGATTTCCACATCAGGAAAAATTCCTCTACCTACAACATCGCTTTTAGCATTAGGCGACATTTTGTATAAACCAAATCGTATGGCCAATTTTGAATTTTTAAGCTTTACCACAGGTAAATTACCAGCTACACATTGGTTAAAACCACCACCTGTTTCTTCTCCAATAAACGTTGCCCTATTAATTCCTTTTAAATTTGCACTTAGTAAAGAAGCTGCAGAAAAGGTATATCCATCAATTAAAACATAAAGTTTACCTTTAAAATTTTTAGGGTTTGCCGAAAGCGGATAAATTCCTTTCATAAAAGAATAAAGATTGCCGTTTTTATCCTGCCTTACATAATCTCTATCATCATGTCCGTTGATGAAATACATAAACCTCTGCCATTTATTCCCATATTTACGGTAATCGTATTGACCATTGGTTAACGATTTTTGTAAATAAACAAAATCTTTATCTGTTAAATAGGAGAACAGGTTTCTGCTATGTTCCAGTGATCCTCCACCGTTGCCCCGCAAATCGATAACTAAATGATCAGTGCCTACTTTTGCAATACTATCAAATACTTGTTTATAAAAACGACTATAATCAGCACCAACAATGGAGAAACTTTGAATTTTTAGATAACCATAGTTACGTTTTTCATCCAAAAACCTAAAATCCATTTGTGCTTTTCCGTCTTTATATTGGCCTACATATTTTGGATATCTTGCTTGCTTAGACTTAATCTGATTTTTTGAGGTATCTGCTTTACTCTTCTTTAATGTAGTAATGTAAGTTTCTCCTATACTGTCTTTTACA
Organism: Pedobacter agri PB92; assembly: GCF_000258495.1. GTDB lineage: Bacteria > Bacteroidota > Bacteroidia > Sphingobacteriales > Sphingobacteriaceae > Pedobacter > Pedobacter agri. The sequence continues at coordinate 34,160 of NZ_AJLG01000006.1, read as the reverse complement.
GTTCTGAACTGAAAATTTACGCTGTCTTTTATTTGATAATAAATTTTAAAATATTGAGCAAAATTTCTTTCTAGAGATCTGCTATTATGGGTGGTATTATACCCGTCAGAACTGATTAATTTATAGAAATCATTCAAGATTGACTGTGTGTTAATGCCTTCTATTGCTACAATTTCAGTACCTGGCCTGATGGATTTATTCTCACTTTTGCTCTCCAATACATAAAGTTTATCGTTGTTAATGCTATAGGTGAATTGATTTATAGGAAATGTTTTTTTACTCAAATCCTTCAATTCCTCTTTCTTGTATTGAATAGCGGGAAACTTTACAGACGTATGCCCACATTTTATTGCAGCTACAACCGGCGTTAATTTTTTATAAAATTCTGCACTGGTTAAAGGCTCAACAATCGAATTTTTTAAACTGTCGAACTTGTAATCTAATTTTTGTTTAGAGATATACCAATACAAACCTGGATGGCCATCTTTAAGCAGTGTATGAGTAAAGTCAACATCCTTTTTTAAATCAGCAACAGCATGTTTATCCGTTGTGATTGAAGCATTATACTTACTTATTTTATCGACTGACTTACAGGCAAAACAAAAAGTAATAATGGAGAGAAAAAATATTTTTTTAAGCACGTTAATTTTGTTGTTTACAGTCCTAGTTCTGCTGAAATATCAAGCATTCTTTGAATTGGTTTACGAGCCTGTTCAATAATATGTTCAGGAACAGTTACTTCCGGCAATCCATTTTTAAGACATAAATATAGTTTTTCTAAAGTATTTCGCTTCATGTACGGACAATCGTTACAAGCGCAACTGTTATTTGGAGGTGCCGGAATAAAAGTTTTATCCGGACAGGCTTTCTCCATTTGGTGAATAATTCCACTTTCAGTGGCTACAATAAATTCTGTAGCAGGATTCGAGATAGAATATTTCAATAAACCAGTTGTAGACCCAATATAATCAGCCATTTGAAGTACTGCCTCTTCACATTCAGGGTGAGCGATAAACTTCGCATTAGGATGGCGTTCTTTTAATTTGGTAATTTTCTCTTTCGAAAAAATCTCATGAACCATACAGGCACCATTCCACAGCACCAAATCTCTACCTGTTTTTTTTGCCACCCAGGCTCCCAGGTTTCTATCCGGACCGAAAATTATTTTCTGGTCCTTTGGTAAACTCTCCACAATTTGTACGGCATTTGTTGAGGTACAAACGATATCACTTAAAGCCTTCAATTCGGCTGTGCAATTCACATAAGTGATCACCAAATGATCTGGATATTTTTCTTTAAACTTTTTGAACAAATGAGGCGGACAACTATCAGCTAAAGAACAACCTGCCTTTACATCTGGTAATAAAACCTTTTTTGAAGGCGATAAAATCTTTGCCGTTTCAGCCATAAAATGCACACCTGCAAATACAATTACATCAGCATCAGTTTTTGCAGCCTCTTGAGATAAACCTAAACTGTCACCAATATAGTCTGCAATATCTTGAATATCAGGTTCTTGATAATAATGCGCCAATATGATCGCATTTTTTTCTTTTTTTAATTTTTCAATTTCATCAAACAGATCCAATGTGGGATCTATCTCCTCATCTACGAAACCTTTTTTATTGATTTCTTCTAATACATCTATGTTCATTTTTAAATTTTCCTTTTTTGAATTTTGACGTTGGCCAAAGATAAAGCTTTCCACGTCTCAATAATTAATAAGTTATTTTAAATAAATAAATCTTGTTTGTTTATTAGTGTGTTAGTATTGTTGGCAAGTTTCGAAAAAAAGTTCTTTAATCTAAGTTGTTAATCGTTTACTAACATTTGAATTACATTTTTGTAATATGATAAGATTGATTTTCAGCACTATCGAAAAGTGACTTAAATTTTATCAATATTGGAATGTTAATTGTTTATAAGTGTGTGAAAAGTTAATTACTTGTACAAATGTGCTTAAAAATTGGGTAAAAGATTGTGGCAAATTGTCTTTTTAGAGTAGCTTTAAACATTCAAATTTATTTGTTAGTCTTATTTCTACATAAAGCTAACAGTTGTTCTATAGTTATCAACAGCGTTGATAAAGTAAATGTTTTTTAGATGAGAAAAGTAGATTTTCTGGTAATAGGTTCAGGTATAGCGGGTTTGAGTTTTGCATTGAAGGCTGCCAAATTTGGTAAGGTTTTAATCGTAACGAAGTCAAATGAAGATGAATCGAATACAAAATATGCTCAAGGCGGTGTTGCCGTTGTGGTGGATAAAGATGATTCTTTTGAGAAACATATTCAGGATACGCTCATTGCCGGTGACGGATTATGCGATGAAAAAATTGTGGAAATCGTTGTAAAAGAGGGACCTCAGCGAATCCAGGAGATCATTGACTACGGTATAAATTTCGATAAAGACAACTCTGGATTTTACGACTTAGCTAAAGAGGGTGGCCATTCTGAACACCGTGTTTTGCACTATAAAGACATCACAGGTTATGAGATTGAGCGTGTATTATTGAAGGAAATTCACGAGAATCCGAACATAGAGATATTAACACACTACTTTGCACTCGAGTTAATTACGCAACATCACCTGGGTGAGTTTGTGGATAAACGCACTGAAGATATCAACTGTTATGGGATATATGCCTTTAACACAGAGCTTAACGATGTGGAAAAGATTGTGGCAAACGTTACGGTTATGGCCTCTGGCGGTGCCGGACATGTGTATTCTGCTACAACAAACCCTGTAATTGCAACAGGAGATGGAATGGCAATGGTTTATCGTGCTAAGGGAAAAGTTAGAAATATGGAGTTTATTCAGTTCCATCCAACCGCTTTATACCATCCTGGAGAGTATCCCTCGTTCTTAATTTCTGAAGCAGTTAGAGGTTTTGGTGGTGTTCTTCGTCGTAAGAATGGTGAGGAGTTTATGCATGAATATGATGAGCGTAAGTCGTTAGCACCTCGTGACATTGTAGCCAGAGCCGTAGATAACGAGATGAAAAAATCTGGTGATGATTTTGTTTATCTGGACATCACCATGCGTAAGAAAGCCGATATTTTGAAACATTTTCCTAATATATATGCGAAATGTTTATCTATCGGTATTGATATGACTAAAGATTATATACCGGTTACGCCAGCTTCCCATTACATGTGTGGAGGTATTATGGTTGATGAATATGGTCGTTCATCAATTAAAAATTTGTATGCCTGTGGTGAGGTTTCTTCGACAGGCTTACATGGTGCCAATCGTTTGGCGTCCAACTCTTTATTAGAAGCTACCGTGTTCGCTCATCGCATTTATCAGGATGCAATTGAAAACTTTAAGAACAACGTAATTCCTGATAATATTCCTGAATGGAACGCTAAAGGTGTAACACAAAGTAATGAAGATGTTCTGGTAACACATAATCTGCGTGAGTTACAAAAAGTTATGGGTGATTATGTTGGAATTGTTCGTTCTGATTTCAGGTTAGAAAGAGCACACAGGAGATTATTTCTAATCTATCAGGAAACGGAAGAATTCTATAAAAATAATAAGGTCTCTGTTAAACTTTGTGAGTTGCGTAATGTGATTCAAACCGCCTATTTAGTCATTAAATCTGCCATGCAACGTAAGGAGAGCAGAGGGTTGCATTTCACTACTGATTACCCTGATCATGCAAAAGAATTGATTGATACTGTATTCTAGTTTGTTAGTTTTTAGAATAGTTAATCAATCTTAATAGGACAACAAAAAATAATTATAATATGCCTTTAATACTTCCAGTTCAAGATAAAGTTCCTCAAATAGGTACAGATAATTTTATTGCAGAAAATGCTACTATTGTAGGCGATGTGGTATTGGGTAACAATTGCTCCGTTTGGTTTAATGCGGTAATTAGAGGCGATGTAAACGCGATTACGATTGGAAATGAATCTAATATACAAGATGGTGCCGTAATTCATGCTACCTATTTAAAAGCATCAACACATATTGGTAATCGAGTTTCAGTTGGGCATAATGCTATTGTACATGGTTGCACAGTCCAGGATAACGTTTTAATCGGTATGGGCGCTATTGTAATGGATCACGCTGTTGTAGAAGAATACTGTATCATCGCAGCTGGTGCAGTCGTGTTGGAAAATACAGTATGCGAAACAGGATTTCTTTATGCCGGAACTCCTGCAAAAAAGATAAAGCCCATTACCGATGAGCAAAGGGCTTTATTAAATAAATTACCGGATAATTATATCATGTATTCAGGGTGGTTCACTAACCCATAGTTATTCGTTGGGAGGTGGAGGTATCGCTAAAGGATCTTCCCGTTCCCAGTTTGGTTTAAGATCTAGTAATGCCTTCAGGTACCACACTTTTTCTGGTTGCGTACCCAGTTTAACATTTCCGGTATCCCAAATTTCGTTTCTATTCTCGTCATAAATTACACGGATCATATATTTTCCGGCAGGATAGTTAGCAAAACGTAATTTCGTATTTCCTTTAATCGGGAACGATTTTATGATATCTTTTTTCTCGGATAGAAATTGGACAATGTAATTTTTACTGGAATCTGGTACACTTACATTATATACCAGTGTGGTGTAACTGTCAGTAGTTTCAAGTTTAAAAGTTTTGTTTATTTCTTTGTTTTTAGCATTAAATATTGCGGTAAAAGTTCCAGCGGCAAACATGATGTCGTATGTTCTTTTCTGCTTCCAGGGATATCGTAGATAATACTTTAAAAAATCAGTGCTGTCTTTTACCAGCTGGAATGTCGTTCTCTTTACTGAATCTTCTAATAGTGTGATTTTTGTCGCATCTGCTGAAGTGATTGGAAAGGGGAAGGTTAATGTATATGTTTGAAAAGGATTTAACTTTCCGTTTCCTGCATTATCTGTGATGGTAACATCGCGTACATAAGTGTCCTTTCTACCTCGGTTAAAATTTAGGGTTTGTAAAATCTTTCCGTCCGACTGGATCGCTACCTTAACAGAGTCAAATCCAAAATCTGTGAGCCACACTTTCGCCGTGTCATTCGTCTTGCTGAAATGTACATACTTGCCTACATCAACTTTGGCAGGATCAGTTACTGTAATTTTCGGATTTTTAAGTTGTTGATTGGATATTATAGTGATGATACCATCATTAGCCAATTTACGATCAAGAACCCTGAAATCTGAAGCAACTTCCTTAAAAACTTGCAGATTGATATTTTCAAGATTCTTATCTACTTTAATAGGATCCTTTAGAAAACCAACCTCATCTGATACCTGCTGATAGATTTTATCACCTCCACCACTACTTTCTTTAATTGCATAAATTTTGTACGAGCCTGCACGAAGATTATTTAATTTATAATTTCCGGAGCTATCTGTTAAGGTATAAATTGATGGTCGTTTCTTTCCAAAAAGTGTATCGCGTTCAATAGGAAAAATAAGTACCGTAACGTCCTTTTCCGCTTCATCATTAAGGGAGCTTTTAACATTTCCACTTATGGATAAAGAGTCAATTTCGTTACCGGTTGAAAAGACGTATGAAAGATTTTTAACGACATTGCTTTCATTGATGTCTGCAACAGCCTTACCAAAATTTAACGTATAGGTTGTATTTTTCTCCAGTGAATCCTGAAGTTCAATTTCCAGGCGTTTTGACCTCACCTTTAAAATAGGTGCTCGCTCTTGTTCCGGAGAAATACTAAACTCTTTGGATTCATCTACAAGTTTAAAATATTCGTCAAATTCTATCGTGATCTTTTTTGCATTAAAATTACGTGTTTGATTTTTTGGCGTCATGCTCAAAATTTTTGGTGGAGTAGTATCCTTTGGTCCACCTTGTGGCGTTTGCATACTTGCACAGCCAGAAAGTAGGAGTGAAGTAACGACAACCAATAAATTTCTAAGGTGAAAATACTGAGCTTTTAAATTTGGCATATTTTAAGCGTTCTGACGAATTTTTACTGTTTTTGGAGATATAATATTAAAAAATGTTTTTTTCAGCTTATATCGCTTTATTTTAATCTATAAATTTTTTATTTAAGGTATTGATTATCAATTACTTAGATATATAAACCATCAAAACGGAAATATCAGAAGGAGAAACACCAGAAATTCTCGATGCCTGACCTAAAGTCCGAGGTTTTATCTTAAATAATTTTTCACGGGCTTCTTTTGATATAGAAACAATTTTATTATAGTCAAAATCAGGCTTAATTTCTTTGTCTTCCATTTTTAACATTTTGGCTACAATCTCATTTTCCTTTTCAAAATAGCTTTCGTACTTAATCTTAATTTCGGCCTGTTCTATCGTTTCACTATCTAAACTAACAGTTGCATTAGCTAACGGCTTACTTACTTTGATAATATCTTGCAAGCCTACATGCGGTCTACCCACCAAACTATGAATCTTAACATTCTGATTTAATATACTAGATCCCAAGCTTTCAAGCATTGGGTTAGCATCTGCCATTTCTATACCTTGAGACTTGGTAAATTTTACTAATGCATCAGCAGCTGAAACTTTTTGATTAACTTTTGCTAAACGTTCATCAGATATCAACCCTAACTGATGACCAATAGGAGATAGGCGGATATCTGCATTATCTTGTCTTAACAATAAACGGTGTTCTGCCCTGGAAGTAAACATACGATAAGGTTCTTCTGTTCCTTTGGTTACCAAATCATCAATCAAAACACCAATATAACTGTCTGATCGTTTCATAATCAGCTCATGTTTTTGATTGATTTTTTGGTGAGCATTAATCCCAGCCATGAAGCCTTGGCATGCTGCCTCCTCATAACCTGTGGTACCATTAATCTGTCCGGCTAAAAATAAATTGCTGATCAGTTTGGTTTCTAATGTTAACGATAACTGGGTAGGTGGGAAGAAATCATATTCAATGGCATATCCCGGTCTAAACATTTTCGCATTTTCAAAACCAGGTATTAATCTTAAGGCTTTAAATTGTACATCCTCCGGAAGAGAAGTTGAAAATCCATTTACATAGATTTCACAAGTATTCCATCCTTCAGGTTCAACGAAAATCTGGTGACGATCACGCTCCGCAAAGCGATTGATTTTATCCTCGATAGACGGACAATAGCGAGGACCTAAACCTTTAATTCGGCCAGTGAACATTGGCGATTTTTCAAAGCCTTCCTTCAAGGTTTCGTGAACATCACCGTTTGTATAGGTGATCCAGCAACAACGCTGGTCTTTCGAAACTCCTGTATCAGTATAAGAAAATTTTCCTGGGTCTTCATCTCCCCACTGTTCTTCCATTTTGGTATAATCAAGACTTCTACCATCCACCCGTGGTGGGGTACCGGTCTTCATTCTGCCGGCTTCCATTCCGAGTTCCACCAACTGCTCCGTAATGCCCGTTGATGCTCTCTCTGCTGTTCTGCCTCCGCCAAATTTCTTTTCTCCAATGTGAATGATGCCATTCAGGAAGGTACCGTTTGTTAATACAACGGCTGTGCTTTCAATCTCAATACCTAATGAAGTTTTTACGCCATAAACTGTATTATCTTTCACTAATAATCCAACCACACTATCTTGCCAGATATCTAAATTAGGTGTTCGCTCCAAAGCCAAACGCCACTCTTCTGCAAAACGCATTCGATCTATTTGCGCTCTTGGGCTCCACATCGCAGGGCCTTTAGATTTATTTAGCATTCTAAACTGAATGGTTGATTTATCAGATATGATGCCTGAATAACCGCCCATCGCATCTACTTCACGAACGATCTGTCCTTTTGCTACGCCACCCATTGCAGGGTTACAACTCATCTGGGCAATGGTGCCCATGTTCATTGTAATTAATAAAACAGATGATCCTAAATTGGCAGCAGCAGCAGCAGCTTCACATCCCGCATGGCCTGCACCAACAACAATCAAATCGTACTTTGAAAACATTTTATTTATTTCTAATAACGTTCCACGTGGAACATTTTGGTAACTTGTAATACTTCGTGGTTTTCAAGATTGCTCATACCCAATGCAAATTTAGGTCTACGATCTTGAACGTTCCACGTGAAACATACGGTTAAATCTTAATGAAATTATAAAGAAAACTACTCAGAAAGTTCTAACCAACGCATTGTAAATTCATCCAGTTTTAGTTTCAGTTTTTCGATTTCACTTGATACTTCCTGAATTTTGATATAATCTGAAGTATCAATTTTAAGTAAGCTTTCAGTCAACTCAGCGATTTTATTTTCAGTATCAGCCATTCCTTTTTCACTATCATCAAGTTCTTTTTGTTCTTTAAAACTTAATTTTTTTATAGTTTTAACTGATACTTGTTCTGCTGAAATTTCGGCTACTTTTTTAGTCTCATTCTTTGTCTTTGGTTGTTCCAGACTTAGGCGATATTCTGAATAATTACCGTTGTAAATCTTAACTACACCTTCACCTTCCATGATAAAAAGTTGATCACTCATCTTATCTAAAAGATATCGATCATGTGAAACCAACATTAATATACCTGGGAAATTTTCTAAAAATTCTTCAAGCACATTTAGCGTATCAATATCTAAATCGTTTGTTGGCTCATCTAATATCAGGAAGTTTGGATTCTGCATTAAAACTTTCATCAGATTCAAACGCTTCTTTTCTCCACCACTTAACTTCTCTACCATGCCATGTTGTTTCTTCGGTGGGAAGAGAAAAAGTGTTAATAGGGCAGAAGCAGTGATCACGGAACCGTCGGCCATTTTGATATATTCCGCATCTGACTTTACAATATCAATCACTCTTTCTTTAGGATCGAATGTCAAGCCACCTTGTTTGTAATAACCAAAAACTGTAGTTTCTCCGGTATCAACCGTTCCAGAATCAGGCGTTAGCTGACTGGTGATAACATTTAGTAATGTTGATTTACCTGTACCATTTTTACCGGCTAAGCCAATGCGGTCTCCCTTTTTAAAAGTATAACTAAAATCGTTAATGATGGCACGTCCATCAAACGACTTCGCGATGTGATCAAGTTCAATAATTTTGCCTCCCTGACGAGACATCTTCATTTGGAGGTTAATAGTCTGATTATCAGACTTTTTCTTTGTTTTTTCCTCTAATTCGTAAAAAGCATTGATCCTGGCATTAGATTTAGTTGCACGAGCCTGTGGCATACGCCTCATCCACTCTAATTCTTTCTTTAGTAGCTGCTGATTCTTATGTTGAACAGTCGCGTCTAAAGCTTCTCTTTCGGATTTCTTTTCTAGAAAATAAGCATAATTTCCGTTGTAATTGAAAATCTTGCCCCGATCCAGTTCCACTATTGTATTGCAAACATTATCTAAAAAATATCGATCATGTGTAACCAATAGGATGGTTTTCTGTCCGGTAGTCAACAATTTTTCAAGCCACTCAATGGTATCAATGTCCAAATGATTCGTTGGCTCATCCAACACTAAAATTTCAGGATCTTCAATTAAAAGTTTAGCCAAAGCCAACCTCTTCTTTTGTCCACCAGAGAGCGTAGCAATTTTTTGTTGCAAATGAGTAATGCCCATTCTGTTTAAAATGGTTTTGATCTCATGCTCATATTCCCAGGCATTATGCTCACTTAATTCTTCGTATAAACGATTGAGCGTTTTTTCATCCGGGTTAGGATTTTCAATTAGTTCTTCATATTCTTTAATCAACTGTTGTTGCTTATTCTCCAAAGAGAAAATATGATCGCTGATTGAAAAACCCTCCGTAAACTGAGGTTCCTGATCTAAGAAGCCAATCTTAACAGCTTTATTTTTAACAATCTTACCTTCGAGTGGAGGAAATCTCTCTGCCAGTAATTTCAAAAGTGTACTCTTACCAGCGCCATTAATGCCGACCAACGCTACACGCTGACCAGAGTTAATACCCAAAGTTAAATTTTTAAATAGCCATTCGTCATGATAACCATGACCCAGACCTTCTGCCGCAATTAGTGTGCTCAAATTTTTTGTATTTCGGATTTATAAAAGAAAATTAGTGCAAAAGTACGGATAAAATAATTGGTTGACTAAAATGTTATTGCAAAGCTGCTTTATGAGGGTAAAAATGGCAGAGTGCTGATTTTTTAAAGGTAGCTACTTGTTAACCAGGAAGAAATTAAAAGAAAACAGCGGCTGGAATCGCTCCGCCGCTGCTTCAATCATTAACTAAAACTAAACTTTATCTTCATGAGGCTAACAACTAGTTTTGTACACCGCTCATATTATCTTGCTGCTTTTCTATATGACTGCAATAAGCGATAAATGTTGCACAAGATATGGTTAGAATATACCAGCATAGCTAATTAATCGACCAACGTGTTAAACTGTTAGACGAACAGGAAGTTAATACATTGAAAATGGACTTTTGAATGACAAGAAAATGTAGAGAAGATCTATATTAAGTAAATGACCATGGTAGAACAAGCATGGCAATAGCGGGCTTTACATCACTTAATAATCAATATTGCTTTCGCGATTCTTTTTGGGGAGTGAAAGGTTAAATCAGTTCAACTAAACTTCTATAACTTAAATATTCATCTTCTTTTTGAGTCATTAGGGTTTTCGCTGCTTTGCCTTTATCCTTATAGCCAAGCAAGTGCAAGGTTCCATGAATCATAATGCGGCAAACTTCATCAAACTCATTTATTTTGAAAGTTTTTGCGTTTTCTTTAACACGCTCAATGCTGATGAAAATGTCGCTAACAATCTGTTTTTCTACGTCCGAATTATCGAAAGTAATAATATCGGTGTAGGTATCATGATTTAAATACTGTTGATTGATGCCCAGCAAATATTCATCGCTGCAGAAAATGAAATTTAGTTCCTGCAATTCGAAACCCTCTTTTTCGATGGTCGCTTTAATCCACTTTTTAACCTTTAACTTTTGTGGAAGATTGTAACGAACAGATTCAGTAAAAAATGAAATCGCAGGCATATTGATGAGGTTTAAAGCCGCAAATTTAAGAAATATTCGTCGTCTTTGTCATTCAATAGACAGCGAAGAATTTTATAGCTATCGAACTTACCTGACAGTATTCAATGATTTCAAATACTCAGCAATTTTATTTTTGTAGTAATAATTTAAACTAGGAGGTAATTTTTGTAGCATATCATTTCCATTTTGCTGCTGCTTTTTAAAATCATCTAACATTTTTCGGTATGATGGCGGAAACTCTTTTGCCGCTTTACTTTCGCGTTTGGAATCTTCTTCCTGATCACGTTCTGCTTTTTCGGCTTCTAATAGCTTGGTTAACAATTCTTTTTGGCGATTTAATGTTTCCTGCTGCAAACGCTTGTTAACCAGGTCACTTTCCGTTTGTTTCATCTCCTTAATGGCCTCGTTAAGATTACCCATTTTGCCAGAACCATCTTTATTTTCTTCCCGGTTTATTTTTTCTAAAGCCTGGCGAATCATTTGCTGCTGTTGTGCCATCTTTCCAAACTCCTGACTCATTTGTCCTTTACCAACAGTTCCCTGGTTGCCGCCAGATTTTTGCATCTGCTCACGAGCCTTTTGCATACTTTTATTCAGCTGTTCCTGCATTTGCGAAAGCTGTTTCATTCCTTGTTTTTGCTTTTTACCACTACCAGGTTTCGAATTTTTTTGCATATTCTGCAACTGATTTAAAGCCTCACTCAGCATTAAACTTAAATTATTAATTGAAGTCATGGTAAACTGCTGATAACGATTGGCTTCAGGCGTTCTTCTTTCGCCAAGGCTTTCTAAGCTCTTGTCAAGATTGAAGTTTATTTTATTCATTTCCTCATTAACGGTAGATTCTATCTGAGGAACACGTTTACTCAAAGCATACAAACTATCCGCAATGGTTTTTAGATTATCTTTAATACTTCTTTGTTTTTGAACATTGGTCACGTATGAAGGATCTGCGGCGGTCATTTTCTTCAACGTCAGCATTACCTTCTCCTGTTCAAAAGACGTGTTGAGAAGATTCTCTAATAGTTTACGCAACTCTCTGGCATTCAGATTGTTTTCCATTTCTTCGCCTTGCTGCTGCATTTCACTCATCTTTTTAGAAAGTTTTTCCATTTGCTCGCCAGCTTTTTGCTGTTTCTGACTAGCACTTTTCGAGTCTTTTTTATCTAAAGCATCTTTACTTTCTTGTTGTTCTTTTTGGATATCCTGCACATCTTTTTCCGGATTTTCAAATGGATTAGGTTTTTCCAAAGCCTGATTTTTCTCTTCGAGCTTCTTTAAATCATCCTTTAAATCTTTCATTTCCTTATTCAAGGCATCCTGCTTTTGTTTTAGTGATTCGTTATCCTGCTTTTTACCGGCGGTTTCCTTGCTAAGCTCTTTTTGTTCCTTAGCCAATTCATTTAAACGATCGATATCATTTTGCAGGTTCTGCTCAAATTCAAGCTGTTTGTAGAGTTCTAAGATTCTGTCTAATTCATTTTTGAGCGTTTTATTATCCAGTTGCATTTTCGACAATTCGTTTTGCGTTTGGTCTTTATTCTTCTCGTTCATCAGGTTTTGCAACTTCTGCAAAAGCTCCTTGGTCTTTTCATCCAAAACGTTATCAAACAAATCCTTAATCTGTTTTTGCTTCTCTAAAAGCTCCTCTGTCTGTTTTTGGTCTTCCTGCTGCTGAATATTTTTATCGTTTTGCGCCTTAATTTCTTTTACGGCCTCGTCCAACTGCTTTTGCTTATCCAGCAAAGCCTCAATCTGTTTTTTATCCTCAAACGATATCTGTTTTTTATCAATCAGGCTTTCTGCAACTTTTTTACTTTCCTTTTCTATGGTGTTGGCTAAGCGTATAGCAGACTGTACTTTTTGTTTTAACACCTGGCTGTTAGCACTTACCTGTTCTGCAGTTTCCTTTTTTGTAGGTTGTTTAAATGTTTTTATTTCAGAACGGGTAATTTTAGAACCATTAACACCGTCATTATCAGCTACTTCAAAATAATATTCAATTTCTTGTCCTGGTTTGGCTGCCGATGCTTTTAAATCCCAAAAATAGAAAAATGTATTTTCTGTTGAATTTGGTTTAATGCTGATGTTCTTACTTACCGTATTGACTATCTTATTGTTTTCCTTGATGTTGTACTTAAAAGTCAACCTGTTGAAACCATAATCATCTGAAACCTGTCCGCTGAAGTATAGTGCTTTGTTACTTATAGAATCCGGTTTTTCTTCAACATGGATAGTAGGGGCCTGATCTTTAATTACCGAAATTTGGTGCGAAAGAGAATCGCTAAGTGTTACAAAATCATTTTTAGGCGTGATGCTGTATTTAGAATGATTGTGAATTGTTGCATGAAAGGCCGCTTCATTATCTTCAATTTTTAGCATATTTTCCTTTCCATTCAAATTAAACAAGAGCGCATTGCTTTTGCCAGTTTTAAAGTTCCAAGTCACTCGCGTGCCCTCGGGTAAAAGAATATCGCCAACGTTGGCAATCACTTCCGATTTTTTGCCCAGGTAAGACGGATAATTTAAAGTTGCAGTGGCACTCAATAATTCAGGACGAGGTTTAACGCTTACCGTAAAAGCCGATGAATTAAATCCGCCACCTTTAAAAATAAGTTTTTTATCACTTTGAATATTTTTAATGCTGTAATGAAAATGGCTGATGTTTTCTTTTTCCAGTTTGTAGGTATTTTTTCCATCCTCTACATAAATTTCGGCAGGTAACTCATCACCAGTTAATTTTAAGTTAATGGTTAAGTCATCGCCTTGCGTAACCGCTAACTTTTTATTCAGCACTGTAAAATTAAAAGGTGCTTTTGGAGCGATATATTCATCATATTTAAAGAAACTATTGGTTCCCTCACGTAAAATGGCAGGCGCAATAAGGGCAATCAGCACAATGATAGAAAGCGGAATAAATAGGTATTTTAAGTACTTCCTGTTGTCGTTTATTCGAACGGCGGTGTAGAAGGGAACGGGCTTCAGCTCCAGAATCTTTTGGTCAATACTGGCTAGAATCAGCCGGTTATTTTCTGGCAAATTTTCAGAAAGCTGATGCAGTTGAAGGGTGTTTAAAAGCTTATCCTTAATATCAGTAAAGTGGTTGCCGATAATAACCGAAGCCTCATCAAAAGACAAATGTTTGCCCAGTTTCAACATCGAAAGTAAAGGTTTGATAATCAAGAAACCTATTAACAATAAACCCAGCAGCAAATAAGCAAAGAAGATGAAGGTTTTAAATCCGGCTGTTGGGTTCAAATAGTACAAACCTAAAAATACAAGCAAATATAGCGCAAGCAGTATCGCGGCAGCATAAATGGCACCCCGCAAAATCTTATTTAAATAAAATTTACGGATAAACTCATCTATCTTCCTCAACAAATCGTTGTAATTATTGCTCACCATATCAACGTAAATGTAAAAATTGTTCTCAGCAATTTAAAGAAACCTCCTTAAGGTAACGTGTTTATTTCAAATAGTTTATTCAAAAGCGAAAATTATAACCTGGAAAACAATGTTTGGTATTCCATGGTGGTTTTCAGTCCCGCTTTTTGCTACAACAAAAGCAGAAAAAGCTTTTGTTTCCGCTACAATCGGGTTTATTAAACTAAGATTGTTGCTTTTGGCTAAAGTCTGAATTTTCCAACATAATACAGGCAACTAAAGTAACCTTGAAAGAATGAACTTCGCCATTAATTCATTGCCGTTTGGCTTCGGTGAACTAGTTCTTTTATAGCTCCAGGCAATAACACCTATATTAATTTAAAAATCTTTACCTTGTTATTATTAATACAAAGGTTACATAAATTTTAAGCGAGTATTCTCCTAAAAATCTACTTTTGACTTTTTGTACAATCATACCAAATATGAAACAAGCACTTATTTTAACCTGTATGGTATTCGTTTTTACCAGCTCATTTGCCCAAAAGTTTAACTGGAATAAAAACCAGGTCATTGCCCATCGCGGTGCATGGAAAAAAAATAAATTCCCCGAAAATTCAATCGCATCACTAAATGAAGCAGTGCGTTTAGGTTGCTACGGCTCTGAATTCGATGTTTGGATGACGGCAGACAAAGTTTTAGTGGTAAACCATGATGCCGAGTTTCAAGGTTTAACAATTGAGAAAGTTAAGTATGAAGAGTTGCTTACCAAAACCATGAGCAATGGTGAAAAGATACCAACGTTAGAAGCCTATTTAACAGCAGGTAAAAAGCAAAAAACAACCAAACTCATCTTAGAGATAAAACCATCGCTCATTAGCAAAGAACGCGGTATTGAACTTACCAATGCCTGTATCGATATGGTTAAAAAGGTGGGTGTTTTAGATTGGACAGAATATATCAGCTTTGATTATGATTACTGTAAACGCATTTTACAAGTTTTACCAAAAGCTAAAGTTGCTTATTTACGGGGTGAAATTAGCGCAGCGCAATTGAAAGCTGATAAATTAACGGGTGTAGATTATCATTACAGCGTTTATCAAAAAGATGGTTGGATTGAAAATGCACATCAGTTAGGTTTAACAGTTAACGCCTGGACGGTAAACACCGCCCCGGAAATGCAGTGGCTTTTGGCCCATAATGTAGATTACATCACCACCAATGAGCCAGAGCTTACTTTCGAAGAGTTAAAGAAAACGCCCGTTAAAAGTGGATGGAAATTAAAATGGGCCGACGAATTTGATGATAAAGGTTTGCCACTGAGCAAAAACTGGGGTTACGATGTTGGTGGAAAAGGATGGGGCAATAATGAATTACAATATTATACCGAGGCAGATACTACAAATGTGAAAATTGTTAAAGGAAATTTGAATATCACAGCAGTTGAAGCAAACAAAGAAAATAGTAAATACACTTCAGCCCGGTTAGTAACGAAGAATAAATTCGATTTTAAGTACGGAAGGGTAGAAGTGAGGGCTATGTTGCCAAAAGGCAGGGGATTATGGCCAGCAATTTGGGCACTTCCAACCGATTGGAAATACGGAGATTGGCCAAAAAGTGGTGAAATTGATATTATGGAACATGTAGGTTACGAACCCGATAGCGTTTACGGAACTGTTCACACCGAAAAGTTTAATCACGTATTGAAAACACAGGTGGGTAAGGGTGTTAAAATTAATCCTTATAATGCTTACCACATTTATGCTGTGGAATGGTTTAAAGATCGAATTGATTTCTTTGTAGATGACCAAAAATACCTGACTTTTAAAAATACCGGCAAAGGCGCCGCCGACTGGCCTTTCGATCAAAACTTTCATGTCATTTTAAACCTGGCAGTTGGTGGACATTGGGGTGGAAAAAATGGAGTTGACGATGCAATCTTTCCTGCAACGATGAAGGTAGATTACGTCAGGGTTTTTCAAAAGTAATCATCATTAAAGCTTAACATGGATTCACGCAGAGAATTTCTGAAAAAAGCAGCTTTGTTTACAGGCGCCACAGGCCTGGCCAATACCTTGCCGGGTTCTGTTTTAAAAGCGATGGCAATTAATGCCGAACCCGGAACTACTTTTTACGATGCAGAACATATTGTATTCCTAATGCAGGAAAACCGATCGTTTGACCACATGTTCGGCAAAATGAAAGGTGTTCGTGGCTTTAATGATCCCCATCCCCACATTCAACCCGACGGAAATAAAGTTTGGTTGCAGAAAGATGGTCAGGGGTATACCTACGCACCGTTTCATGTTGATATCAACAAAACTAAAATTACTTGGCAAGGTGGTTTGCCACACTCCTGGAATGATCAGGTTGCAGCCAGAAATGGAGGCAAATATGATAAATGGTTGCCTGCTAAAGCACCAATGACTTTATCTTATTATGATCGGAACGATGTACCTTTCTATTACGCCTTAGCCGATGCATTTACTGTTTGCGACCAACATTTCTGCTCTTCATTAACCGGAACTACACCAAATCGATTATTCTTTTTTACCGGAACAGTAAGGGGTGAAAAAAGCCTGAACAAAGTTGCCGTGGTAAATAACGACCAGGCAGAATCTCAAAATAATGTTTTTGTAGATTGGCCAACTTTTCAGGAAACGCTAGAAGATAATGGAATTGACTGGCGCATTTATCAGAATGAACTGTGGACATCAAAACTTCCTGAAGGGGAAATTGATGACTGGTTAGGCAACTATGGCGACAATCCTGTTGAATATGTAACCAGGCACAATGTTAAACTTTCTGCTTACTTTAGGAAGAATGGTGATCATACTGTAAAACCGGTTTTAACTCCTTCCGAAGTTCAGGCGAAATATAATCAGTTATCCCAACGGGAAAAAAACCTCATTGATAAAGCTTTTCAAACGAATATTAGTCAAAAGGACTATTTAGAACTGGCTCCATATACATTCACCAACGATCAGGGAAAATCAGAGACCATCAATATTCCTAAAGGTGATATTTTTCATCAGTTCCGAAAGGATGTAGATGAAGGTAAACTTCCCACTGTTTCATGGTTGGTGGCACCACAACGATTTTCAGATCATACCAGCTCTCCATTGTACGGAACATGGTATGTAAGTGAGGCTTTGGATATTTTAACTCAAAACCCGGAAGTTTGGAAAAAAACAATATTCGTATTAACCTACGATGAAAATGATGGGTATTTTGATCATCAACCTCCATTTGTGGTACCAAATCCCGAAGATCCTTCAAGTGGAAAGGTTTCGGAAGGAATAAACTATACTACTGATTTTGAAAGCAGGAAAGGTAGTCCGATCGGCTTAGGTTACCGTGTGCCAATGGTTATTGCCTCACCATGGAGTAAAGGGGGCTTTGTTAATTCACAGGTTTTCGACCACACTTCTTCATTGATGTTTATGGAAAAATGGTTGAGTAAGAAAACTGGAAAAATCATTAAGAGCAATAATATCAGCGATTGGAGAAGAAATTTTTGCGGCGATTTAACATCCGCATTCAGACCATATAATGGCGAAGAAATAAAATCTCCCGAATTTTTGAAACGCGAAACAGTTGTAACCAATATTGGAAATGCAAAGAACAAACCCGCTCAGGTAAATCCAACAGCCTTAAATAAAACAGAAGTTGCAAAAATTAATAGATTCGAGGCTTTCTCACCAGAAACATCAGTGCATGCACCAAAGCAGGAGAAAGGAACTAAACCTGCTTGCGCCTTGCCGTATCAACTTGAGGTAGATGCAGCTGTTGTTGGTAATGAAATTGAACTCTCTTTCACTTCTGTGAAAACGCTTTTTGGAAGTGAAACTGAAACCGTTGGTGCACCTTTTACCATGAATACCATTGCTAGTTTTAAAGGTGTTAAAGGCAAAGTTTGGGCTTATGGTGTTAAAGCTGGTGAAACTCTTGTTGATAAAGTTAATATTGAAGATTTTGATGATGAGATTTACGATTTTAGGATTGCTGGTCCGAACGGATTTTACAGACAATTTGTTGGAAGTAACAAAAATCACATCAATATAAAAGCAAAGGCAGAACAAAGTGGGCTGCTTACCAAAAAGTCAACCGGGAATTTAATTTTCTCAATAGAGAATAGAAGTTCCTCGCCAATAAAAATTCAGATCGTAGACAACAAGTTTAAAGCAGCCGTTCAGCGTTTAAGCCTCAAACCAAAACAACTAACCAAAGTAGCAGTGAAACTTTCAAAAAAATGCAAACTGGTATGATTTCAGCATCACCGAAGCCGGAAATTCAATTTTCAAACACCGCTATGCCGGAAAGGTAGAAACCGGAGAGGTTACGACTTCAGATCCGTTTATGGGAAATGTTGTTTAAATAAAAAGACTTCAGATTTAGTTCTGAAGCCTCCAATTTTTTTATATTTAGAAAGAAATCGGTAATTCTATCTGGGTTTTATCCCACCCAATAATCAGGTTTGCGCCACCCTCTTTTGCGGTAAAGGTTAAGGAGAAGTACTCTAGCGGTTTTAATAATGCTTTAACAGGAACATTAACCCGGGCAACATCCATCGTCTGATCGTAACTAAAGGCTCCCCATTTATCGGTCTGCTTATTTACAATAATTGTCCACACATCCTTATTTGGAATGGCAAACAAACTATAAGTTCCGGCTTTGATTTTCTTGCCGCCAATGCTTACCTTTTTAAAGAAACGAACTTCTGTATTTTCGTTAGCGCCAAAACGCCAAACTTTTCCATATTGCTCTAAAACGCCGAAAATTTCACGGCCTTTGCGCTGTGGGCGAGAATAAACAATTTTGATGACAGGTTTAGTTGCATCTTTAGCCTTAGGTGCATTTAACGGAAAATAAACAATATCTGCCGGACTTGGATCTGCAACAGGGAACTTAACCTCACTGGATGACATTTCCTGAGCCTTTACGCTAAAACACAAAAGAGCGAAAACAACAATGAAGATATTTTTCATTTGCTGTGGTATAATTAAAATGTCCTTAAAAAGGGATGTCTTACTATGGGGATAGATTAGTATTTTCTTCCTTTAACGATAGCATTTAAAAATAAGCCTGCAGTTAACAAACCTAAAACGCCACCTAAAAGTGCAAATATGTAATTTTGTGTAATGATTGCTCCAGTTAAAACTCCGAAGAATAAACCTAAGGCATAATATAACCAGTTAAAATTATTGTTGCTGTTTTCTTGTACACTCATGTTTTTGTTATTTGGAGGCAAAGTTAGTATTTATTTTAAATTTTAATTTGTGAATGCCTCTCAATATTCTAATTAATTATCAATTCTTTCTAATTTATATCCATCTTTTTTGAGATAACGGATCAACTCTGGTAGCCGATCATAAAACTTATCCTTTCGTTTTGGATCAGTGCCTATGTGCAATAACAAGTAAAATCCATTCAGGCCATTATTTTTCTGTATATTAAAATTGGTTATTGATTTAAAAATCTCCTCGCTGGAGCGATAACTTTTGCCCATTTCAGGAAAGGTATAATCTGCATTTGAACGGGTTCCTGGTGTAAAATTGATTAGCGTTAATCCTTGCTTGGCTGTCCAATTAGCTATGGTTTCATTATACCATTCGTATGGCGGCAAAAAATATTTCGCGTCCTTCTTTTCAACACCAAAATTCAACATCGCCGCATAATTAGCATTTAAATCATCGCTAAATTGTTTTTGGGTAAGTAACAGGCTGTCGCGATTTTTCCAATCGCAATAAAGCAAGTGTTTATCAGAATGGGCACCAAGATAATGCCCGGCTGCTTTTATTTTTTTTATTAAGGATTTGAAATTGGCGTTTCGATAAAAGTTACCTGTTAAGAAAAAGGCTGCTTTTACATTTTCTTCCTGCAGTGTTTTTAATATTTTCTCTCCGCCATCCGCAAATTCATCGCCAGTAAAAATTAATGAAATCTTTTTTACGGTAGAATCGCCCCTGGTATTCGCACCTAAGCTGTAGGTTTTATGCTGGATTGCTTTGCCCTGATGTTCTTTTGCCGCCAGGAGATAAATGAGTGATGCCGTTCCATCCATGGTAGGCTCGTTGGTGCTGTAATCACCATAATCGTCGTGGTAAACCGCCAAGTCACTTTGAAATTCAGCATATTCATCTGCATCAGATAGTTTGATTCCAATCAAGCTGTTGTAGATATTCGTATAAACAGGACCATCAACCAACCCACCATCAATTGGGTAATTTTTTAAATGCGTGAAGGCCGAATGCGGATCGATAGGGGTATCGCCCCAGCTTGGTAAACCGTAAACCATGCTTGTTCCCCATGGGTTACAGCCGAAAAGCCAATCGAAATTAGCCTGCTCAAGTTCCATGAAACTTTTATCGCCAGTTAAATCTGCATACCACGAACACTGAATTGCGAAAGAAACCGTTAAATTGTTGCTGCACCAAATAAATGGAATACCACGATAGAAAGCATTTTGTTTTGCCCGGTTCCATACTTCATTTATTCCGGCTTTATAATAATCTGTTATTTTGAGTTTTTCCTCACCATCTAACTGTTTTGCAAGTTCATAATGTCCAATATTGATAAATGGGTAATATTGATAATGTGCTGCGGTATCTCTTGCCATCCAGGGCGTAATTTTTTCTCTTTCTGCAAAGTTTATAGCGGCTAACAAATTATTTTTAACTGGTTTGGGTTTATTGAAGTTTGATGCTACAGCGGCAAGTTCAATATCATCAACCCAATTGTCTTCTGCATAGATATAAGGCGATTTTACGGAGGCAGTTTGTGTAACCCCCGGCTTTTTCATTGCAAATCGCATGGCTGTACCAGCCTTGGCACTAAGTCGTTTTGAATACTTAACATCAATTTTATTAAATAAAAATGCGCCAAGGTTAAACGCACTGCTAAATTTTGCCGCCGTAGAACTTGTACCAGTGGTGTGATTTAAAAATTTTCCACGTTGCTGCGGCTCTCCAGATATGTAGTATAATGGCCTTTCAAAATTTTTACCGTACTGATTATCTTCTTTAGGGATGCGCATAGTAATATGATCCCGGTCATCAGCAAGTTGATTGAACATAATATTTCTTTTAGGATGCATTTTCAGCAACCAATCCAATCCCCATCTGGCTTCATCCAAAACATCGGCAATATTATTTTGCCCATCAAGTCCGTTTGCTTGTTTCTCATCGCTAAAAACCTGAGGAAAATCTCGATAAGCCATTAGTAAATGATAGGTTGCATTTGCAGAAGTTGTGGAATATTGTAAATAATCGCTTGCATCATGCCAGCCGCCCGAAGCATCGAAATGGGTGCTGTCTTTAATGCCGGCTTTAGCACCA
The DNA here is from genome assembly GCF_000258495.1 of Pedobacter agri PB92. GTDB lineage: Bacteria > Bacteroidota > Bacteroidia > Sphingobacteriales > Sphingobacteriaceae > Pedobacter > Pedobacter agri. Next base: position 12,555 of record NZ_AJLG01000006.1, on the reverse strand, counting down.
TACAATGCAAAACCATCATGAGTGTGGCAGCTATCTTTCAAATAAGGATTAAATCCACTTCTTTGCTGCCTCATGTAACGCAGGCAAAAGTCAGCCGCACCTTTATAAACATCGTCATTTATAATAACCAAAGGTGATTTAATGCCATCTGCTTTAATGTAAAACCTTCCAGAACCTCGAAAGCCAGAAAAATTTATCCTTGCTGTTTGCTTGAAGGGACCATATTTACCGAATGTTTTAATATTTAAAGAAGTATAAACAACTTTATTGGTTTGCTCATCTACCAATTCAAACAACACAGGAACCCTATCAGACTTGCTTGCCCATATTGCAACTTTTATTCCTGAAGGAGAATAACCCAGTAAATTTATTCTTATCCAGCTTTGCTGCTCTAGTTTATTAGCGCTTTTAAAAGAAATAAAATATGCCGCTAAAAGGAATATTGCAACACAGAAAATTGAGCGGTTTTTCATTTTAGAAAGATTTATTCTCTTAAAATTAGGCTTTTATCAAGATAATGTAAAAGATATATATAAACATTTGGAAATTAATCAATCGTTTGATTAATTTTGTCCCACCTAATAAAGAAATGAAGACAGAAAAAGTAGATAAAAAACAAGCCATTTTAGAAGCTGCTGAGAAGTTGTTTTGTGAAACGGGTTATGAGGGAACTTCAACCCGACAGATTTCGAAAGAATCGGGTGCCAACATGGCCATGATTAATTATTACTTCGGCTCGAAAGAGGGCGTATTTATTGAGATTATGAATAATCGCATCGCGGGATTCGCATCTCAGTTAAAAATTATTAATGAAGATAAAATCTCTTCACTTGAGAAATTACACAAGGTTATTGAAGGCTATGCAAACAGAATTTTCTCCAACATCGCTTTTCATAAAATGATGCATCGTGAGCTTTCCCTTACACAAAGGCCCGAAATGTATGATAAAATCAAAAATGCGATGAGCCACAACATGGCAATCCTGGATAGAATTATCATAGATGGAATTGAAGACGGTAGTTTCAGCAATGTGGATGTTAGAATGGTAATTTCTACCATTATGGGTACACTAACCAATGTTGTAATTGCGCCACATAAAATTTCTCAGGGAGAGGTTATCGATTTAAGCAACCCGAAGGATAACAAACTTATTAAAGAGCGAGCCATTGCTCATTTACAAAACCTTGTAACCGTTTATTTAACATCAAAAAAATGATACCCAAATCGATTAGATTAATGCTTGTGGCATCATTAGTTCCAGCGGCTTTATTTGCGCAAAGCACTAAAGAACTAAATATCAATCAGGCAATAGAACTTGGTATAGCCAATAGTAAAAACTTAAAACTATCTCAGAATAAAATACAGCAAGCCGAGGCGCAGTTAGCAGTGGTAAAAGATAATGTACTGCCAACGGCAAACGCAAGCTTTATGTATAACCACGCAGAAATTCCAACCAGTACATTTACGTTGCCGGGCGGTGGTTCTTCTTTACATTTACCACGCAGAGCTGATGCTTTTGTAGGTACAGCAGCAGTGCAGGAATTGGTTTATGGCGGTGGAAAATTAAAATATGCAAAAGAGTCGACCAAGTTATTAGCCGATGTTGCCCGTTTAGATGCAGATAAAAACAAAGAAGAAATTACTTACGCGGTAATTAGTACGTATTATGCTTTGTATAAGGTAGAGCAAAGTAAAAAAGTAGTTGGCCAGAATTTAGAATCAATTGCGGCTCAAATTAAGCAAGCGCAACGTTTCTTTGAGCAAGGCATTGTAACTAAAAACGATGTGTTGCGCTTTCAATTGCAACAGGCAAATGTTACGCTTACGCAGCTAGACATTGAGAGCAACCGCAAGATTATCAATTACAATCTTGACATTCTTTTAGGTTTGCCAGAAGATACCGAAGTTAAAATCAGCGATCCGAACGCAGGTTTAAAAGCAACCAGTTCATTAAACGAATATATTGGCCTGGCAATGGCAAACCGCCAGGAACTGAAACAACTTGATGCGCAGAATAAAGTTGCTGATTACAATATCAAAACCATCAGAGCGAATACGTTGCCAACGGTTGGCGTGGGTGCAAACTTATACTACATTAACCCAAGCGGTAATTTTATTCCGCCAGTAAACCAATACTTAATGCCTATAACTCTAGGCGCAACAGTAAGCTGGAATATTGGTAGTATTTGGAACAATAGAAATAAAGTACAGGAAGCTAAAATTCAGCAAAGCGAAATTAGCATCCAAAAAGATATTTTATCTGATAATGTAAAAACGGATATCAACAAAAACTTTCAAAATTACCAGGTAGCAATGAATAAGATTCAGGTTTTGGAAACTTCCATCGCCCAGGCTACCGAGAATGATAAGTTACTGGCATCAAAATATAAAAACAACGTAGCATCTGTTACGGATAGAATTGATGCTGAAACCTTATTGTATCAGGCAAAAATAAATTTAGAAATAGCTAAAGCTGATGCAGGTTTGGCTTACTACACATTACTAAAATCAACAGGAAAAATAACGCAATAAATACAACAATGACAACTGAAAATAAAAAGAAGAGCAAAGTAGTACCCATCATTTTAGGTGTTTTACTAATCATTGGTATCGTTTTCGGTATCACCGAGTGGAATTATTTTAGCAAACACGTAGATACGGATGATGCTCAGATTGATGGTGACATCAGTCCGGTTGTTGCTCGTGTTAGTGGTTATGTTAAAGACATTAATTTCGAAGAGAATACCCGCGTAACTGAAGGTGAAATTTTAGTTAAACTGGATGATGCTGATTTCAAAATTAAACTAGAGCAAACTCAAGCTGGTCAAAAAGGTGCTAATGCAGGTGTAGGTGTTGCGCAATCGCAAATTGTGGCCACACAAGCCAATACAAGCACGGCTAAAGCAAATGTAGAATCGGCCAGAGCAAATGTACAGGCAGCAAACGTTAAAGTTAATTTAGCACAAAAGGATTACGCTCGTTATGCAAACCTTGTAAAAGACGGTTCGATTACACAACAGGCTTTTGACCAGGCAAAAGCAAATAAAGAATCTGCGGAAGCAGCAAGGCAGTCTGCACAGGCCGCATTTCAGGCAGCGCAAGACCAATACAACGCCGCCGTTAAACAGGTTGGAACAACACAATCGCAACTGGCAGTAAGCAGTAATGTGATTAGCCAACGCCAAAGCGATATCGATTTTGCGAAACTTCAATTATCTTATACTGATATTAAATCGCCGGCAACAGGTATTGTTTCTAAAAAGAATGTGCAAAAAGGGCAATTGGTGCAAGCCGGTCAATCTTTATTTTCTGTAGTGAATGATGGTAGCATTTACGTAACCGCTAACTTCAAAGAAACTCAATTGGAAAAAATCAAAACGGGTTCGAAAGTAGAAATCGAGGTTGATGCTTATCCTGAAGAAAAAATTCAGGGTGAAGTTTACAATTTCTCTCCAATTACTGGTGCAAAAGGTTCTTTGCTACCTCCAGATAATGCTACAGGTAACTTTGTTAAAGTTGTACAACGTATTCCTGTAAAAATTAAAATTCATCCATCAAAAGAATTGTTAGCAAAATTACGCCCTGGAATGAGCGTAAAAGCTTCAGTTTCTACAAACTAATAGTCAAATGGCCGAAGTAGGTTTAAAAAAGTGGATTATTACTTTTACGGTAATCACAGCTTCTTTACTGGAGTTGATTGATACGACCATCGTAAACGTAGCAATCCCTCAAATACAGGGAAACCTGGGCGCTACCCTCGAGGATATTGCCTGGTTATCTACTGGATACGCCGTTGCGAACGTTATCATCCTACCCATGTCAGGTTGGTTGGGTAGTCGTTTCGGGCGTAAAAATTATTTCTTAACCTCCATTATCGTTTTCACCCTGGTTTCCTTTTTATGTGGTAACGCAACATCCTTAAATGAGCTGATTTTGTTCAGGATTTTGCAGGGCGTTGCTGGTGGTGGTTTAATTTCAACGGCACAGGCAATCTTAATTGAAACCTGGCCACGTGAAGATGTAGGTATTGCAACCGCTTTATTTGGTTTGGGTGCCGTTGTTGGTCCAACAGTTGGTCCAACTATTGGTGGCTATATCCTAGAAATTGCCGATTGGCCATGGATTTTTTACGTGAATATTCCCGTCGGAATCCTCGCCGCCTACTGTACATACACCTTTATTCGAGAAACGCCCAAGGATGGACAGGGTAAACCTGTAGATTGGTGGGGAATTGCACTTTTGGCGATCGCTGTAGGTAGTTTACAAACTGTGTTGGAAAAAGGCGAGAGCGAAGACTGGTTTTCTACACCATACATTACCGCATTAGCAGTGGTTTCTGTTTTTGGATTATTGTTATTTATTTGGAGAGAGACCGCAACAGACCACCCCATTGTGAATCTTCGCATTATGAAGAAGAGAAGTTTCTCTATCGGAATGTTTACTTCCTTTATCTTAGGATTTGGGTTATACGGTTCGGTATTTGTTTTCCCGGTTTTTGCACAAAACTTGCTAGGTTTTACACCATTACAAACCGGAAAATTATTTATCGCAGGCGGAATTTGTACCATTGCCATGATGCCATTCATTGGTATTATGCTTAAAAAGGGTGTTCCTGCCCAATTTATGGCTACCGGCGGCATGTTTTTGTTCTTCGTTTTCTGTTGGATGTTAAGTAACTCTACTCTGGCTTCCGGAACTGGAGATTTTTTCTGGCCGTTGGTAATTAGAGGTTTTGGTATGGCTTTATTATTTGTGCCGTTAACAACTCTGGCGATGCAGGATTTATCTGGAGCAGAGATTGGCCAGGGTTCTGGTTTAAATAACATGAGCAGACAGCTGGGTGGTTCTTTTGGTATCGCAGCTTTAACCACCTTAATCCATGTTCGTTCGGGCTTTCATAGAAGTAGTTTGCTTGCCAATATTAACGAATATAACCCTGCATTTATTCAAAAATTAAATGCACTAACAAGCGGGTTTATGGCCAAAGGTTCATCGTTTATTGATGCTAAGCTGATGGCGATGAAAGCCATAGAAGGAAGCGTAATTAAACAAACCATGTTATTAACTTACAACGATGCATATTGGGTGGCAGGGTTAACTATGTTATTCTCTATTCCACTACTATATCTTCAGAAATTTAAGAAAAATGCAAACATTGTAACCGATGCGCATTAAAATTGGCAAGAAATTAGCCTGAAAAATATCATAAAATAAAAACAGCCGGTGTATTTTATTACATCGGCTGTTTTAACCCAAAAAATTAACAATCAATGCAATGCCCTTAAACATTGCAAATGTTCTTACTAAGCTAGCTAGTAGCCAAATAAGATTCTAAAATTAAAAATTATTCTATAATTTTCCAAATTGTAAGCCCTAGAATTTTAATACCTTACGCATTTTTTGTAGTATTACGATATACAAAACTATTGCTTAAGCTATGCCTAAACTTCGTTTAACAACACAACGGGAATCTATTTTTAACAATGAGGTAATCTCAAAATTCGAGCTCTTTAACAGTCTTTTTTTAACCCTTCCTTTTTATAAAATTAAAGATACCGGAACACTGCTGCCACTATTCTTTAAAAGTTGTGAAGATGGAATAGCTAACGGACAAAAACCTGCTCAAATAATAGAAGAGTTTTTTGCAAAGTTTACAAGCTATACCGATAGGAAAGATATTACCGATTTGCTCTTTCGTTTCATTCAATACATAGAGCGTCAGGTTGTGCTTTTTGATGCGGTTGAGGATGCTTCATTCACTAAGTTAAACACTACAGATGAGCAAAGTACGTTAGCTTTTATCTTAAAAAAGAATGCTGATAATAAGCCTATGCTGGCTAAGATAGAAAAGTTAATTGATGAACTTTCTCTACGTTTGGTTTTAACAGCACACCCTACTCAGTTTTATCCAGGAAGTGTTTTGGCGATTATTACAGATTTAACAAAAGCCATTAGAGATAATGATATCACTTCTATGAACGCCCTGTTGCAGCAGTTGGGTAAAACGCCATTTTTCAACAAAAAATCGCCGACGCCTGTCGATGAAGCATTGAACCTGGCCTGGTTTTTAGAAAATACATTTTACTTCGCTGCGGCAAATATTCAGGAAGAAATTGACCAGAATCTGGATGAGTATAATTTGGAAACCAAAAAGATTTTGGAACTGGGTTTCTGGCCGGGTGGCGATAGAGATGGAAATCCGAATATCCATGCCGATACCACTTTGGAGGTTTCTAAAATGTTGCGCCAAATTCTCTTCCGTTGTTACTATCGTGATTTTAGGGTAATTAAACGCCGCATAACTTTTAGAGGTGTGGAAGAAAACATCTCCAAACTTCAAGATGTGCTTTACAAAAATGCCTTCGACCAATCTTGTGAAATTCATGATATTTCTGATGAATTGAGAGAAAACCTCAATCAGATTAAGGAAACACTTTTAAAGGAACATGAGGGTCTGTTTGTTGATTTAGTGAACGATTTAATCCGTAAAATTGATTTGTACGGCAATTATTTTGCTTCTTTAGATATCCGTCAGGATAGCCGCGTATTGAGAAGTGTGCATGCTTATTGTCGCCAGAATAAACCGATTTCATCTTTATATCCAGAAAATTATGATAAGCTTTCTGAAGCGGAGAAACTGAAACTGATTTCATTTAAAGAGGCGACACCTGTTTATGTTACAGAAGCTGATGCTTTGATTGAGGATACCATTCAAACGATTAAAGAAATTAAAGGTATTCAACAACGAAACGGCGAGAAAGCATGCCATCGTTTCATCATCAGTAATTGCCAGCAGGCTAGCGATATCCTGCAACTGATAGAACTTTTCCTTTGGAATGGCTGGAGTAAAGATGCTTTAACCATTGATTTTGTGCCGCTTTTCGAAACCGTTAACGACTTAAAAGGAGCTGGGGCGATTATGGATACGCTTTATAGCAATCCGTTTTATAAAGCACATTTGGCCACTCGTGGTAATAAACAAGATATTATGCTTGGTTACTCCGATAGTACAAAAGATGGAGGTTATTTAATGGCCAACTGGTCTATTTTTAATGGTAAAACATCACTCTCAGAAATTTCTAAAAAGCATAATATTCAACTGGCATTTTTTGATGGCAGAGGTGGTCCGCCAGCTCGCGGTGGAGGTAAAACCCATCGTTTTTATGCCTCAATGGGTAAAGAAATTGCAAATAAAAATATTCAATTAACGGTTCAGGGCCAAACCATTAGTTCTCAATATGGTTCAGTGGAAAGTGCTGAATTTAATATTGAACAATTAATTAATGCCGGTATTTCATCAGGATTAAAAGAAAAACATAATGTGCTTCTAGACGCTGAAAATAAAGCGCTCCTTGATGAAATGGCAGAAGATGGTTACAAAGCTTTTGTTGATTTACGCGAACACCCGCTTTTTTGTAAGTTATTTGGAAAAGCTTTCTCCATTGAAATTACTTTCTCAGGCAAATATCAGCAGTCGACCGGTAAAACGAAATGGCGGCGGAGAAATGAAGCTGGAAGATTTGCGGGCGATTAGTTTCGTTACAGCCTGGAGCATGCTGAAGCAAAATGTTCCAGGGTTTTACGGCATGGGAACTGCTATGAGGAATCAGGAAAAAGCCGGTAATTGGGATAAGGTTGTAAAGGCTTATGAAGATTCTGATTATCTAAAAACCATTGTAGATAATTGTATGATGAGCATGAGCAAATCAGACTTTGTGATTACAGCTCATTTAGCCAACGACAAAGAGTTTGGTGCCTTTTGGACCCAGTTACACGATGAGTTTGAATTAACTAAAACAATGCTTCTAAAACTATCAGGACAGGAAGTTTTAATGGCTAATTATCCGGTTGATAAAAAATCTATCGCTACCCGTGAAAAGATTATTTTGCCATTAGTTTTAATTCAGCATTTCGCTTTAGAAAAACTACAGCACGACCAGAACGAGAAAGATCAAGCAGCTTTAGAAAAATTAGCTGTTAGAACGGTTTTTGGTATTGTAAATGCAGGCAGGAATTTAGCTTAAGGTTTAGTCACGGTTTAATTTACCATATAACATTTAAGAAAATATAAGTTTAAAGCGTTTATAGGTCTGTGTTTTCACAGACCTTTTTTTGTTTCTAACCATTAACGGTAGTCATTGCGAGGCACGAAGCAATATTAAAACGTTTGCTGCACTAAGATTGCTTCGTGCTTCGCAACAATGACGTGGTGGCTATATCCGTTCCCGATATGAGATGCCTAAAAAAACAAAACCCCTTTGCAGGAATGCAAAGGGGTTATTTTTAAAGAGCCTGATTAAAGAAATTATCTATCAATCGAACCCATTACTTTTTGGCCGAAAGCGTTAAGTGCATCTTTTTCAGCAGCACCTTCGCTTACCATTTGATGCACCTCAAGCGCACCGCAAATATTGGTAATCATTTCGCCAGCAACATCAACTTCATGTTCGCTAACGCCTCTGAATTCGCAGAAAGCCTCTAACACTTCTAAAGTTGTCTCCAATTGAGCAGGAGTCGTGTTTTGAAATAATTGTCTTATAACCGGAATCTTCATTACTTTATCTTGTTAAAAAGTTCAATTAAACCTTCCGCTTTGTTGGTTTGAACCTGGTCTACCAAATTACCACCTTCAAAAGCTGCGAAAGTTGGTAAATTATCAACGTTAGCAAATTTGCGTGAGTTTGGAAGTTTCTCGGCATCAACAATTAAGAAAGCTACATCTTCATTTTCAGCAGCCAGCTTTTTAAACTTGGGTTTCATGATTCTGCAGTTACCGCACCATGATGCAGCGTACTGAACCATAACTTTCGAGTTATCGGCTAAATACTGTTGAAGATTATCTTCTGTTAATTCTAAAAACATAATGTTTTATTTAATTAGTTAGCAGCTAAATATTCAGCAACGCCAGTTCTGTTTGCGTTCATTGCTTCTTTTCCTTCTTCCCAGTTTGCAGGGCAAACTTCGCCATGTTTTTGAACGTGAGCATAAGCATCAATTAAACGTAAATATTCTTTAACGTTTCTGCCAACAGGCATATCGTTTACACTTTCGTGGAAAACTTTACCAGTTTCGTCGATTAAATAAGTTGCTCTGAAAGAAACATTTGAACCTGAGAATGATTCGTTTCCTTCTTCATCATAATTAACTTCTTGATCTAAAATATCTAAAATTCCAGATAACTGTCTGTGCGTATCAGCTAAAATTGGGTAAGTAACACCTTCAATTCCGCCGTTATCTTTTGGTGTATTTAACCAAGCAAAGTGAACTTCGTTAGTATCGCAAGATGCACCAATTACAATTGTATTTCTTTGTTCAAATTCAGGTAAAGCAGCTTGGAAAGCATGTAATTCTGTAGGGCAAACGAAAGTGAAATCTTTTGGATACCAGAATAAAATAACTTTTTTGTTTTTACTAACAGCTTCTTCAAATACGTTGATTTTCAAGTCATCACCCATGTCTGACATTGCATCAATACTAACACTCGGGAATTTTTTACCTACTATTGCCATAATTTTTTGTCTTTAATTTTGTGCCACAAAGGTACGGCGAAAAGAACTCCTAATCAACCCGGATTTATTAATTATTCATCGTATTTATTGATAACGATATAGTCAAAAACTATATTCATTTTGAAATTTATAATTTGTCGCTATTTAATTATTTGAAAATGAACGGATGATGCTTTTGGCAGTTTGCAGTCCCGCTATTCGTTACAATCTTTTTGGCTTCTGTTGTACACTATGGTCGTCATTGCGAGGAGGAACGACGTGGCAATCTATTTTATTTGTACTACAAAAAGTATTTTCACTTCTATCGGGTTTATTAATAAATTATGGTAATTCTTGGGTTGGATTTAAATGCATTTGCACTTTCGGCTAAAGCCAGCACTATTATTATCATTCATTCCGTTGGTTGAAACCAACGGAATGGAATCCCAAAAGCTTATAAGGTACATGGTTTTATTTCATTGCCGTCTGGCTTCAGCCGACGGAAAACAAAAAAACCCTCTTAATTAAGATTAAGAGGGTTTCGAAGTTCTATTTCTTCAATGTATTTTCATACAATTTAAATATCCTTTTGTATTCATCCGTCCAGCTGCTAGGTTCGATAAAACCATGGTCTTCTACAGGGTAAACAGCCAGCTCCCAATTATTTTTTCCGAGCTCGATAAAACGTTGGGTAATGCGAACGATATCCTGAAAATGAACATTCACATCAACCATTCCGTGCGCCATTAATAAGTTTCCTTTCAGCTTATCAGCGAAATAAATAGGAGAGCTTTTCTTGTAGGCAATCGGGTCGTTGAAAGGGTCGTTTAAAATATTCGAAGTATAACCATGGTTGTAATGTGCCCAATCTGTAACAGAACGCAAGGCGGCACCACTGGCAAAAACATCTGATTCATTAAACATGGCCATTAAGGTGATAAAACCTCCGTACGACCCACCATACAAGCCAACATGTTTAGGATTAACGCCATACTTGTCCACCAAAAATTTAACTCCGTCAACCTGGTCCGTTAAATCTTTTCCACCCATGTGCCGATAAATCCCGGTTCTGTGGTCTCTGCCATAACCTGAACTTGCGGTATAGTCAATATCAATTACCGTGTAACCATTATCAGCCAGTAAATTATTAAACATAAACTCACGGAAATAAGTGCTCCAGCCAAAATGTACATTTTGAAGATAGCCCGCACCGTGAACGAAAACTACAGCAGGATGATTAGGATGAGGCTTATCAGATTTGTAAACCCTTGCATAAACATCAGCACCGTAACGGTTTTTAAATGAAACCATATCGGGCTCACGCCATTTGTAAGAATTGAATTCTGCAGTTGTAGATTCGGTAATCTTTATTGCTTTTGCACCAGCTTTATTGGGTTGCAGATACAATTCACCGGGTTTATTCAGGTAGGAATAATTTATGGCTACGTATTTTTCATCTGGAGAAAGTGTAAGGTCATTTAAACCTTTCATGGTTGTAATTTGAACAAGTTCTCCCCCGTTTACGCTAATTTTGAAGAGATTGGTAATTCCAGGATGCTCTTTATTTGCTTTTAAGTAAAAGGTACTGTTATCTTTTGATAGTTGAACAGATTGAACTTCCCATTTACCGGAAGTCAGCTGTTTTTTATTTCCGGTTGAAACATTTGCAACATATAAATGCGAATAGCCAGTAGCCTCACTCTGGTAATAAAAACGATTGTTGTCAATCCACCCTGTGCTTCCCTGATAGAATCCACTAATACCGGGGCCTCCAATCCAGGCCTCATCATGCTGGCGGTCGATTAAATCGAATTTTCCTGTTAATTCATCTAATTTTAAAATCCAGCGGTCTTTATTATCAGCTGATGTAGCAACCATAATTCCGGTACTGCCGCTTTCGTTCCAAATCGGCCCAAAGAAATTAACAGGCCTGTCAGCGTTTTTCTTTTTCAGAGAATCTAATTGCTTAGGATAGTCTTTGTAGAAATCCGGAATGTCTTTAATGCCGGAAATAGTTGCCGTTTGTATGGCATAAACAGTATCTCTTTGTGTGTCAAAAATAAATCCCTGAGAGATATTCTCATTTTCGCCAACCTTTGTTCTGCCAGGAATATCTTCCGTATAACCAGAAGCTGTAACATAGTTTGGCACGATGGTGCTGCGATTGTTTTGAGCCGGCGCAGTCAATTTGTAAGTTACAAATCTACCATCAGGGCTAATCACTACTCCATTAAGAAACTTGTCATCTGTATAAAGTGATTTTAAAGATTTGGTTTCACTAGATGATGAACCAAAACGACCTCTTCCTCCACGAGCACCGCCATTACGCGTTTCAGCATTTCTTTTCTTAATGATATCAAATAATTCAGTTTGCTGAGCCTTTAGCCAGCTATCTTGTTCAGTAGTAGGTTTTGCTGGTGTTCTTCCCGCTGCTTTTCCCTTAACAAAATTGGTTATTTGTTTGGTTTCGGCAGTTTTCATATTCAACTGGAAAATATTGTCGCCCAATTGATAAGCAACATCACCATTGGTTAAAAAAACAGGGTTGCTTTCCCTGTCCATCGTATTGGTTAAACGAGTTTCTTTCTTCGTTTTGAAGTTCTGAAGATAGATATCGCCACTTTTTTCTACTAAACCTAACGATTTATCCTTATTGTAGATGTAATTTAAACCTAACAATTTCTCATCTTCTTTCTCAGCAGCTTTTACAGGTTTTGTTGATGAGTTTGAAATTTTAAACAACTCTTCTTTAGCCCTATTATCTGGATTCCAATTGAAGTATAATGTTTTGCTATCTCCTGTCCAGCGGAAGTTAGTAGGGGAGGTTCCCATCCATTTTGGGTCTCGCATTATTTTTTCGACTGTTAATGGGGCTATTTGTTGCGCAAAAGTATATTCTCCTGTACACAACAGTAGGAAAAGTAAATATTTCTTCATGAATTTAGTTTGGATGCTGCAAGTTAGATAATGCAGGTGCTAAATCTATAAGGAAATGGAAATGTTACAACACTTCTCCCTATGAAAGGTTGAGGTGTTATAGTAAAAAGCTGTTCAATAGTGTGTACGT
>NZ_AJLG01000005.1 GCF_000258495.1 Pedobacter agri PB92 | reverse complement strand
ACCCACCTTCCTGCTGGTGGCCTTGTGTATTGCGATCATTGTAGCCATCAATTACTACACGTACATCAACTGGATGCGCCAAAAGAAAGAAGCAGAAGTAAAATCAGACTTTCTCAATAGTATTAAACACGAGTTTAACACTCCAGTTACGACCATTTTAGTGGCCAGTAAAAGTTTGCATGAAGATGCGGTATTAAACGACCGAAACCGTGTCAAAGAGTTAGTAAATATTGTAGAGCGGCAGGCCTTGCGTTTGCATTCGCATATCAATCAAATGCTTGAGATTTCAGAAATTAATAACGAAATTAACCTGGAAAAAACTGACCTGAATTATTCCGTTCTAGCCATCGTAAATGATTTTAAAATTAAAGTTCCTGAACCGCATTCCCTTGCTTTTGATCCACATCACAACGAAATTTTATTGATGATTGATCCGTTTATGTTTACCACGATGCTACAAAACATGCTCGACAATTCATTGATACACAACCTCAGCACTATTAAAAAAACCGCTGTATTCATTAGTGAAGAAAGTGATGATTTCGTTCTGCACATTAAAGATAATGGGAAAGGGATTGAAGCGGCAAGCATATCTAAAGTTTTCGATAAATTTTTTCGTGAAGAACGGGATAAAAACGTACCTGGATTAGGTTTGGGTTTGTATTACGTCAAGCAATCGGTAGATTTACATCGCTGGCGTATTGACATAAAATCGGAAATTGGCACCGGAACGGAGTTTTTGGTATACATTCCGAAGAAATCCGTCTATTGCTAACTTCACTACAAAATGAAACAGCATGAGATACGATATTATCATCATTGAAGATGAAACAGACTTAGGAAACGTTATTTCAGAATATTTGAAACTGAGGGGATTTAGCGTGCGCTGGTTTCAATCAGCAGCCGATACATTAACGTATTACAGACAGCATCCACTTGATAATAAACTGATGATCATCGATATTCAACTCCCTGATAGGAATGGTTTTGATTTGAGTACAGAAATTGTAAAACTAAATCCCAACCAGGCTTTTTTCTTTTTAACAGCGCACAATGAAAAGCATGACCGGTTGCGGGGATTGAAAATTGGTGCTATTGATTATATTTCTAAGCCATTTGAGATTGAAGAACTGGTCCTTCGCATCGGGAACATTGTAAAGAAATTTGCCAATATTCCCATAATTCCTAAAACACCGGTAGTAAGTAGTGTTAATTTTGGCGACATCACCTACCAAAAAGATCAACTATTTATACTTTTACCACATGGGGAAGAAATATCTTTAACAGTGCGTGAAGCCGAGGTGCTTGATCATCTATCTGCCAATATCAATCAGGTTGTTAAGAAAAAAGATCTTTTGGTTAAATTATGGGGAAATGATGATTATTTTAACGGCAAAAGCCTGGAAGTGTTCATCTCCAGGCTAAGGCGACTATTCAAAGCCTCCGCTCAGGTGAGCATAGAAAATATTTACGGATTGGGCTATATTCTGAAGGTTAAGTGAGTTACACTTGTGAGGATTACATGCAAATTAGCTTCTAACTTGACAACATAATTTACTGAACTAAGAATTTGCTGCAGCCTTTGCTGGTATAAACATCTAATCACTATCAGATACCCCAATATCATACAGACATACCGAGTTACAATCGACGAAAGAGGGCACAAATAATTCCCAGGCCATTCTTCAATGCTGACTGTGATTATCTTCGAAGAAATCCGAAAGCAAGATGGACTGCTCAACAAAAAAACTCAATTTTTGTAAATACTTATTAACTGTTATTTGCCTTTCGTAAGGACATCAATTTTTATAGGGCGGAGGAGTGCTTATCGATTCAGCGACAATGGCTTTTTGGAACTGCATTTCATGATTGACGCTGACCATGACACCAGTACCTACATGTTTTAGCACTATGGATGATAAAAGCAAACAAGACGGTCGTGACGATGCTAAAGTAGATTTGAACGATCCAAATGAAGTGAGTTATGCGGATCAGCAAGCAAATGTGAGCACGAAAAACATAAGGAATGTGCGAAAGCTGCAGGTACATCAAACCGGGAAAAATTCTCCAGTACATTAAGTCAAATTTTAGATAGTGCCCCGTCGCAAACCGGTAAGTATAGAACTTGATGGCCTATCAAAGCTACCCGTAGCAAAAGCGTACCCAGAATCGCCTGGTTCATTTCCCTATTTCCTGATGATGTGAATGAAAGCATGGTTAGTAACCTCGTTCGCAGAAGTGGCAGACATTAAGGATGTGGAACTACAAGTATATTTACGAAATGCCGATGTTGTTAATATCCGGTAATGATATTTGTAAAAGGTCTGCTTAATAATAAAGCATCTACCAACGGGATACACCCCCTACTTCAGTGACTTAAAAAATCGCGTAAACAAAATATGATGAATTTGAAACGCAGTTTTATACATCAAGAAAACATAAGTAATATTGCCGATCAACGTTCTACCTTCAAAGTACCACAATTAATTAAGAATTGATACATGAGAGTAAATAACATACTTTTGCAACATTGATCATAAATTTGTTTAGTTACCAACCCATTATCAAATACTAACATTTAATTTGATTAACGGGATGAGTTTCTGTTGATTCAGGAAAAATTAGATTTAAACAAAATACGGTACGTACTTTAAACACATCATATTGTTAAGTCTCTGCCCCTCAAAAGAAACTCATAACAATTCGTTCAAGATACTGTCCGGCATGGACCTGAACATTCAAAAGCTTTAAACCGATCTTGAACATCTTCTTCAGCGGAATGAATATTAGCTTAAAATTAATATTGTCATAATAAGTTTAGTATGGTGATAAGGTAGTTTTGCACTTAAAATATTGACCGTTATTTATGAAAAGAAAATTAACAATCATTAGCTTACTGTTATTATCAGCAACTGGCTTTTCTCAGCAAAAACTGGATGTTCAGGCCCATCGCGGGGGTATGGCATTATTACCCGAAAACACCATTCTTGCAATGTTAAATGCCGTAAAACTGGGCGCAAAAACTTTAGAGCTGGATGTAGTGATATCTGCAGATGGCAAAGTTGTAGTTTCTCATGATGGGTACATGTCAGCTGCATTTATGAGTAAACCGGATGGCACTGAAGTACACAAAGATGAGCAGAAAGAATTGAGCCTATATAAGATGACTTACGACAGCATTCGCACGTACCACTCAGGGTTAAAAGCTCACCCGATGTTCCCTGCGCAAAAGCAAATAAAAACATATAAGCCACTCTTGGGCGATCTGATAGACAGTGTAGAAAATTATGTAAAAGAAAACAATCTTAAACAGGTGTATTACAACATAGAAACCAAGTGTTCACCTGCCGGGGATGGGAAATACAATCCCACGCCAGAGATTTTTGTCAAAGCATTAATGGATGTTATCAATTCAAAGCAAATAAAACCGCGATTGACCGTTCAGTCTTTCGATGTGAGAACACTCAAAATCCTGCACCAGGGTGAACCAAATGTCAAACTATCACTACTAGTTCAGGGCAAAATGAACCTTACCAAAGATCAGCTTCAGAAATATGGTTTATCGGCCAAGGAAGTAGAGGAATATTTCAAGCAGCTGAATTCTAAAAAAAAGCGGTCTCGAAGAGGACCTCAAAAATCTAGGATTCATTCCCAATATCTACAGTCCATACTATAGTGGAGTGGATATGGATATGGTTAAAAAAGTTCATGAGAAAAATATGTTGATCCTCCCGTGGACAGTTGATAAAGAGGAAGATATGATTGCCTTGGCAAAGCTCGGAGTTGATGGAATAATCACAAACAGTCCCGACTTATTAATCAGATTAATGGGCAGCTATCAAAAAAAGTAAAAGAATTCATAAAACACAAAGGCTGATTATTTTAGTCCATCAGCCTTTGTGTTATACATAAAATAAATGTTTTTGCGTGTCGTATTTAATCCAACAATTCGCCCATGCCAAACATGCTTAACCCCTTTGCATACTGAACCTCGACTGCGAGATTTGCTGCATGGATGAATTCTCCGGTTATCGGATCTACAACCGTTCTCAATGGTCTTTTGCCTTTTTCCAGACCAATCAATTTAACGATAGCGTCTGCTACATCCTGCGGATTAGGTTTTTTAGCATGCATCAATTCACCAATTGCAGCGACCATTTTACCAGGAACATCGGCAATAGCCTTATAACCTTCTGAAACAAAAACATCAGCCCCTGGGTTATTCTTTTGTGCCATCTCGGTCGGAAAAGCTCCCGGCTCAACAATCGCCACATCTATACCCAAAGATTTTAACTCATAATGTAATCCCTCACTTAATCCCTCCAGCGCGAACTTGGAAGCACCATACATTGCGGCAAAGGGAAAGGAAACCCGTCCGAAACCACTGGTGATATTGATAATTTGACCCTCCGACTGCTTGCGCATCAATGGCAAGACCTGCTTGATCAATCTCCATGGCGCAAAAAAGTTCACATCAAACATTGCCTGTGCATCCGCTGTGGTAAGACTTTCGGTGAATCCGTTTATGGAAACACCGGCATTGTTAACCAAAACATCAACTCGTCCCTCCTTTTGATACACCTGATCAACTGCTTCTTTCACG
Organism: Pedobacter agri PB92; assembly: GCF_000258495.1. GTDB lineage: Bacteria > Bacteroidota > Bacteroidia > Sphingobacteriales > Sphingobacteriaceae > Pedobacter > Pedobacter agri. Next base: position 58,903 of record NZ_AJLG01000005.1, on the reverse strand, counting down.
CTTTCATCATCCGTTAGCGTAACATCTAAAACATGTACATTTTCTAAAGCCGACAGCGCTTCTGCCTTTTCTACATTCTTGCCTTTGGTATCCCGCATGGTTGCATATACCTGATGCCCCAAAGCAGCGATGCTATGTGCCGCTAACCAACCGAAACCACTATTCGTTCCTGTTATTATTACAATTTTTTTGTTCATCTTCCTTTTTTTATAATGAATAAGACAAAAATTGGCATCAGAAACAAAAAAACATTTACCATTTGGTAAAAAGCGGAACTATCGGATATTTCTGCGTATTCTACTCAACGATTGCTGCGTGATACCGAGATAGGATGCCACAAAAGAAAGGGGAATACGATTGACGAGAGAAGGAAAATTTTGAATGAATGACAAATATCGGGTACTGGCATCTTCAGAAACCAGTGGGCTTCTTCTTTCCATTGCCAAGGTTAAACATTTTTTTACAACATTGGATTTAATCATTTCAAAACCTACAATCGTATTGGAAATATCATCCCAGTCCTTTTTTGAAAAAGCCAGAATTTTACAGTCCGTAACGGCCTGTATGTATTCAGAGGCAACAATTTGAGATTCGAATTTTTCGTTGTCAACCACAAAATTACCTTCATCAACAAAATAGTTGGTGACCTCATCACCCTTATTATTGTAATAACAAAAGCGAAATACACCTTCCAGAACAAAACCTACGTGTCTGGGAACTTTCCCCGCTTCCGAAAAATATTCATCTTTCTTCATGTCAAGTGTTTTGGCCTTGCTTAAAATAAAATCAGTTTGCTGTTTATTTAAAACCCCAAATTGTAAAATTAAATCGATAAGCGCTTTCATAGGCGAAAGATAAGGCCTCAGTAAAGCACATCATCCACAATATGATAAAAATGAAAATGTATAGACATATTTCCGTAAATTCTAAGCGATCTTAACGCTTCTTCGCCAATGGGAAAAACTCGAGACTGGGATATCATTTTCAAACTAAAAACTTTCTTCGGGCATTTTCTCCCTGTAAACATTCCAGAAATCATGATCAAATGCCTCAACGCTATTGGCGCAAAATAAAGTTGATTTCTCTCTTTATACAGGAATAAGATTAAATGATAAGCCTTAATTACCTGGAAAAGGTATATAAATGATAAGTGGCTACAAAGTCCATTGCAGCCACTATTAATAAAACGAAAGTATATAACCGGATATATACTTAACAAATATAGGCAACGATTGTAAAGTGAAGTTTAATGGCATGTTAAAAAATCATCTATCCCCACCATCAATTAAGCTATCCTAGTTTTCCAAAATTTTATATTTTTTACTCTGACTGAAAACCTTCCCATACATGTTGGTTGCCTTTACTTCAATAAGGTGCTCTCCTGCGGTTAGATTCATAGGGATAGCAGCTTTCCAAAGATGTTTGCATTCTGCTGCCATACTTGGTCTTCTTCCGGTAAGTAATGTTTCGGTATTATCCCATTTATGCAACGTAGAAAGAAAATTTGGATCTTGTTCTAAAACATAAGTCATTTTCTTCCATTTACCATTGTCTATTCTAAAAAGCACCTCATCTTTTTCACTACCCATAAAAAAGTTAGCATAAATCCCTGCTGAAGTTTTTTTTGTCTTTTTCCAGCACTTTAGGCGCATAAATATCAATCTGATAACTCTTTTCTTTGCCCGCAACCTTATAATCAACATTGTATTGATTTCCTTTGAAATTGATAAAGGCATATCCTTTTGGCGTACCATCGCTCATCGTGGATACCGGCACGCCAATTTCATTGAGTTCTCCTGAATACCAGTTGCCCGAAGTAGTACCCACATTGTAATGATGATGGGCTTTGGGTTGCTTCCAACCATCCTTTTGAGTAAAAAACATTTGCTTTTGATTGTGGGTATGTGCCGACATGGATAAAGTATTCGGGAAGTTACTCAATAAATTAAAAAGCTCAATTCTGTCAGCCTCCCTGAAAGCTTCATTTTCGCCGGCAAAACCAATAGGGATATGGAAGGCAATCACAATGAGTTTATCTTTGGGCACAAATTTTAAGTCATTTTTTACAAATTCCAATTGATCTTTCCTTAGGCCACCCCAGTAAGATTTACCACCCCTTGGATCTGGATAAATAATGTCATCGAGCACAATGAAATGAACATCTGCATAATTGAAAGCGTAATCCGCAGGCCCAAAGTGTGCCTCATAAGATTCATCTGAATATCGGTCTTCCTTAACATCAAAATTGATATCATGATTACCCATGAGGTTATACCACGGAATACCAATTTTCTTTACGGCCTTGATATAGGGCGTGAATAATGAGGGATCGTTTCCAACCAGATCGCCCATACTTAATCCGAACTGAACATTCTTTATATTTTCCACTTCAGCAACTACGCCTTTTGCAAAATAATCAATCTCTGTTAAATTGTACGCCTGTGGATCACCAAAGATCAATGCCGTAAAATCTGGATTTTCTTGAGCAGCAGTGAGCGGAAAGTCGGCCGATTTAGGCAACCCTCCTGTTGGTGAAACCCCTTTGTACTTCAAAACTGGTGAACCATTCGGTTTGTGATTATAAAAAAATTGAGGTAATTGGTCATCATTTACCGGCACTTTGTAGCCTGTGGGTTTGATGAGGGAAATGATCTGATCATTGCCGATAGGGAGTTCATACCTACCCTTCTCATCGGTTTGTACCACTTGAATGCCATTCGTTACAGAAATTCTGGATAATCCTTTTTCTGATCGATCATGCTTTCCGTTTTTATTTGCATCAATATACACAAAACCTGTTACTTTTTGCTGTGCAAAAACACTCAACGAGAAGATCATACCCGTTCCAAGTAAAATTATATTTTTCATTGTAAACTGTTATTGAAATTGTTAGAATCTGAGATTCAATTCAAAAAAAACTGCCCCGATTGGAGCAGCTAAAAGCTTCTAATTAATTACCCTTGTTGCACCGGTCATTTCCTGAATCACCGCGAGTGGTGATGTTTTAGGAACTGCCACTGTTTTGTGGCTGCGCTTGGTGGTCCAGGTTTTGGTCGCGGCGTTGTAAACACCACCTAAATAACTGAACTGGGCAGCTTCCGGATTAGCACCAACCTTATCCGTATTGGTGCCCTGACGGTAAAAAGGCTGGAAACTTGTTCCATTGTTTCTTTTGTAAAAATCGTTATCAACAATGGCATAACCTACGCCACTTGCAAATGCATTTCCTGTTCCTGCATAAAATGCAACATCAGATGGAACGGTATTCAAACCAACATTAGTTGTTGCAAAGACTGCCATACCGGCTGCATTACCACTGTTGGCCAGTAAGTTTGCAGTAACATCACCCACCCCATCATCGCCAGGCAGATTGTTATATAACTTGCTCACTACCCAGTTTGCCTGACTGATATCTGTTGAGTTTGTGCCACCAATTACCTTATATCCGCCTACATAAAAAAATGTACCTTTTGCAACAGTTCCTCTGGTGATATTGAATTTATAGGTACGTAACCCGCCTGTTGCCCAACCGCCTGTTGGCGCACCCGTTGGGGTTGAAGCACCGGCATTGTTCGTAGTGAATACACTAAATGGTTTTTGTCTGAAATCCAGATCCTGCGTTGCCATTAACTGGATATATTCGTAATTGGCATCTGTTCCATCAGGATCTGCAAAATAACCAGTAATAATTGCAGGATTCGGACCAAGAGGAACCGAAGGATCTACAACAATACTTGTTGCCATAAAATCAGATTTGATTCGAGGCCATATTTGCGGTACGCCAGTTGCCGAGGGAATAATTAAACCCATCACATTTGCTGAATATGGCAGGAATTCTGTTTTGAAAGTTGCTGTACTATTCACATTCATCTGAATATTACCCGACCCTTCATTGAAAGTTTTAACACCTTCAATACGCTCTACCCCAATATTTGGTTCGAAGTTCGAGTTATAAACGACACCAAATAAACCCTCAAAATTTTCAGGTTTAGCTAACATGGTGACAGCAGATACCGGTGTCATAATCACATTGATACCACTAGCCACTTTTTGAACATTTGAAGCTGGGATACCTGTAATCTGAAGTACGCCGTTTAATCTTTTGAGTACACCGCCTTCAATTCTGATGTGTACTGAATCACCTGGAAGGTAGTTCGCAGCCGCAGCTCCAATATTAATGGCTATCCCCCTCAACGAATCGATGGTTGCACTTACTTTTCTTGAATTTTGGACAAAAAGCAAACCTTCTGGCAGGTTTCTGCCAGTGTGATCTGAAGTAACCTGACCAGCAATGACTGTCGCTTCTCTCATCTCTTCCTTCGTCAGGGTAACATCGTTTCCTTTATAAAGCTTGCGAATATCCAAATTTGATATAAATGGACTCGGTGTACTGATTACAAACTGATGATCTTGTTTACTGCAGGCTGCCAGAATGAATAGCAATGCGCCTGCGACAAGTAAATTTATTTTGAAGATCTTTTTCATATCTGATAAAATTGAGCTTAAGGTCTTTGCCACCAAACTAATGTATTAATGTCGTCAGCGCCTTGGGCAGCAACAGCGTTTCTGTAACTTGTTGGGTTGGTAGACTGTGTAATCAATGGATAATTTAACCTGGTTGGCATCCGTCCGCCGTTCACTAAACCAGGGCCTTTAGGAAGGATGGGATGCCCTGTACGTCTATATTCAAACCATTGTTGAAAATCGACCAGAAACATTGCATAATACTTTTGTACCAGAATAGATTCCATCTGGCTTTTGCTCCCAAAAGCAGTGGCGTCTAATGGCAAAGTAGCATCCCAGGTTAACCCAGCAGTATTAATATAATTCTGAAAATTAGCATCTGTAGGATTGGTAATGTAAGTAGGCATCCAGTAATTAATTGCATCTGCCATTCCTTTATAGTAGTAGTTTTGAACCGGACCTGAAATCCATCCTTTAGCCGCAGCTTCAGCTTTTATAAAAGCAACCTCGGCACTGTTCATGATAATCCCCGTGTTTACGTCGGTTTGTAAGGTCAGTTTATTTTCCGTATCTGAATTGAAATGCGTTTGTTGCACCACCCCCGATCCTGGGGAATAACCACTCGAAACGCCAACCCATCCATCTGGTCCCCTATCAAGTCCGAAACGCGGCACGCTTGCGGTACCTAAAGCCGGATCAACACGAGGATCATCCCAGTTTACCAGTTTCCCCAAGAAGAAATCGCAAACTGGCATATTTCTAAAATCAACGGCCCTGATATTAACCATGAATGGGGAAGAAAATACAGCGGTGCTGCTGTTTGTTCCGTTCCATAAAATTTTGGCAGTATGGGAATTATTTTCCATCACCGGATACTCTGCTGGCGCAGTATCTACCATTTGTTTGATCTTGGCGATGGTAGTTGCCGAAACTTCAGCCTTACCGGCTACACGCAATAACAACCTTAGGTACAAAGAGTTGCCGAAACGTCTCCATTTAGAAACATCTCCTTTAAAAACAGGGTCACTGGTAGGCACAATGGCAGTACCTTCTTTTAAAAGTTGATTAGCCTGCTCAAGTTTTAAAAACATATCTTCATAAATTGCCCGTTGTTTATCAAATGCGGGCTCCATGATATCTGCTTTGCCAGAATTCGCATCCGAGTAAGGCACATCACCATAAGTATCAGTGAGCAACGAATAAACCCAACTTTGTGTAATCAGTGATATCGCCTGGTAAGATTTATTTAACGATCCCGGCTGGCTGGCGATGGTGTAGATATCTCTTAAGTCTGTTAGGTTGGTATACCAGTTATTCCAGGTATAATCGGCCTGATTTCTCCGTACATCATAGCGAAATACCCTGCCTTCAGAATCGTTGATTTCAACCGTTACCTGCATCAACTGGTTATTGAAATTCCAGTTGCGCACCATGTTGGCATTGAGCACGTTTACCAGTGCGGGAGTAAGCAACTGGTGTGCTTCAGCAGTTCTTCTGCCTATTGGATCTGTGTTCACCTCCGTAAAATCCTTTGTACAAGAAACTGTCGATAAGGAAAGAATGGTTAACAGCAAATAGATTATATTTTTATTATTTTTCATGATATCTATAGATTAAAGACCGACAACTAAACGGGCACCATAAGTTCTGGTCGAAGGCAATTGCCCCACTTCAAAGCCCTGTACAATATCAGAACCGGCAAGTGTTCCAAATTCCGGATCGAAGGCTGGCCACTCCGACCAGATAAATAAGTTACGACCGTAAACCCCTAACGATAATTTGTTCAGGCCCAATTTCTTAGTGAATTTGTTAGCGAATGTGTAGGTAAGGTTAGCCTCTCTGAATTTCAAATAATCCGTTTTGAAGATACTGCCTTCTGCCTGGCCACTTCCATAAAGGGATTCGTAATATGCCGCAATATCAGTAGCAATCACATCATTCTTACGGTAGGTTCCATCAGCATTTTGCAGCACGCCATCACCAATTACACCATTGTATCGTCCTGGAACGGTAATGGCATGTTTTCCTAATGAGGCCATTCTTGAGAAAGTTAAGGAATGACCAACAGCGCCCAATTGCGCATCGAACAATGCAGATAAGCTAAATTGTTTATACGTTACTCCCGTTCCAAAACTAAATCTGAACTGCGGAGTGGTATTGCCTAAATAAATTAAATCCGGATTTTCCAAGGCTACACCAGTACTTGGATTGTAAACAATTTGTCCATCAGGTGCACGAAGGTACCCTCTTCCAAAAATGTCGCCCATGCTTCCACCAACATTGGCCACTACCTGGCCGCTACCCAAAGCACCTGTTCTCAACACCAAAGAACTATCTGCTAACTCTTTAATTTTGTTTCTGTTTGCAGTAAAAGTTCCGTTCAGTGTCCATTTAAAGTTTTTAGTTTGAACTGGTGTACCATTTACAGCTAACTCGATTCCTTTATTATCTACCCGTCCAATGTTCACTACCTGTACATTGTAACCAGTTGATTTATCTACAATTCGATTCAGAATTTGATTTTTAGTGTTTCCAGAGTATACTGCTAGATCGAAGTTCAGTCGGTTTTTAAACAACCTTAAGTCTAATCCCAATTCTACCGTAGTTGTTATTAAAGGTTTTAAATTTGGATTTGGCAGAATTCTGGTATTGTTCAATGCACCATCCGGATAAATTCCATCGGCTGCCGAAAGATATGTATACTCTGTTCTGAAAGGTGTTGTACTTCCACTACCTACCTGAGCAATTGAACCTCTTAATTTAGCATAGCTGATTGATGCTGGAAGTTTCCAGAAATCTGAGGCAATAAAGGCCAAACTTGCAGATGGGTAGAAAAAGCCAACATTATCTGTTCTGGTAATGGTTGCCAAGGTACTGTTCCAATCCTGGCGAGCCGTAATATCCAAATAAAGATAATTTTTGTAGGCTAGTGATCCTGTTCCATAAAAACTGTTGATTCTATATCTGGCCGTATCAGGGGCATAAACTAAAGGGCTTCTATTGTTATTCAAATCGTAAACACCTGGAATAATTAATCCATCGGCACGTGTTTCCAACCTGTTATAGCTGTTACGCAGCTGGCTTCCGCCGACGGTTGCAGTAACCTGGAAATCTTTACCAATTTTTTTATTGTATCTCAACATGAAATCAGCACTGATTTCATACGAGCGGATGTTAGCCAACCTGAATGAACCCTGTGCAAATTTATTTCCTGAAGCATCCCATGGACGTTTGGTTTCACGCACATCATTGTTTAAATCACCAGATGCCCTTACCATTAAGCTTAAATCAGATGTGATTTTGTAGTTTGCCGATAAACTTCCTAAAAACCCATTCCTTCGTTGCCCGTTCAGATATTGCTCTGAAATTGCATAAGGACTTTCGGGATTCGTTGTCGTAATATTTTGGAATTGCAATAGTTCTCTTCCTGGAGCCCAATAATCCCTGTACCAATCTACGTTTACGTTTGGTTGCGCAAACATAAACCAATACATTAGCGACTGATTACCGTAACCCGTGGCCGGTAAGTTATCACTATGCCGGTTGCTATATTGTCCTTTAAAATTGATGGTCAGTTTTTTCGCGATTGTGGTATTTGCATTTAAGGCTACCGTTGTTCTTTCCAGACCTGTATTGGGTACAATCCACTCGTTATTGCCGTGGCTGGCCGACAGGCGCAACCCGACACCCTTGTAAGTTCCATCTAAACTTAAAGAGTTGCTCGACTCGAACCCCGTTGTAAAAAAAGCATCAACCGGATCTTCGTAAGCCACCCATGGGGTACGCTCAACACCTCTTGCTTTGGTTGCAGGGTCGTATTGATAAAACGAACTTCCTAAAGAAAATGGCGGCCCCCAGGTAGAACTGGTAGCATTAGTACTCGGACCATCAGGACTTGTACCATATGAAAAATAAGAATTACCATAAACACCTGCTCCGAATTCCTGTTGCCTGTCCGGACCACTGTTTACCTCTTCCCACGCACTATTTGAAGTAAACGTAATACCTAGTTTTTTCTATCTAGCGTTGCTGATTTGGTCGTGATGATGATCGCACCATTTGCACCTCTCTGACCATACAAGGCAGAAGCTGCAGGTCCTTTCAATACCGTTACGTTCTCAATATCATCAGGATTTAAATCGTTTAAACCACTACCGAAATCTGCAGGCATAATATCGCCCGAAGTACCATAAACGCCACCACCAGTTGGACTGCTGCGTCGGGCGCTACTGCTTGCAACCACACCATCAATAACAATTAAAGCCTCGTTATCGCCTGTAAGGTTATTTTCTCCACGAAGAATAATTTTGTTTGACCCGGCAGGACCACTATTGCGCACCAAATTTAAACCAGCAACCTTACCCGAAAGGGCTTCAGTCCAGTTACTGGCTACCGCATTGGTAAGCGCCGTGCTGTCTACAACCGTAGTAGCGTAGCCTAGTGAACGTTCTTCCCGCTTAATACCTAAAGCAGTTACCACAACTTCATTTAAAATATTGTCTCCTGATTTTAAACGAATGTTTAGGATACCTGTATTTTGCGATACCAGGCGTTTGATTACCGTGTAACCCAACATACTGAAATTTAATTCAGTTCCCAGAGGCACGCTAATGGCATACTCTCCATCGTTATTGGTAATACCAAATACCCTTTTGTTTCCATCCATTATGGTTACCCCAGGCAAAGGCAGATTATCGGCATCATCAACCACTTTACCTTTAATCGTAACATTTTGTTGGGTTTGGTAATTTGAGATCAGTTTTCCACCAGCAAACAGGCTAAAAGGCTGGGCTAAAAAAAGAATGAGAATACAGCTTACTTTAATCCACATTGGATTAAAGGACTTTTGCTTCCTATACTTTTCATGTAAAATTTTCTTCATCAGTTTTTTTAATTAGTTATCCTTTCCTTGCCGCAAAGGTTCACTTTTAAGATAAAGAATATGTTAAACTCATATTAACACAAATACCAAAAGAAAATAAGTTTTAGTCTCACTATTTAATGATTAAATCGCTTATAATCAGTTAATTGAAGAAAGAATATAAGATTATCGCAAACCAGCGATGAGGAATTGCAACAAATATTTTAAAAAAAATTAACCCAGGGTTAATCCTGATAAGCAAATTAATTTAATACAAATTTCATAGACAGATATGTCTTGAGATGTTGCCGGCTCCAAACATCCTTGACAAAGTAATCGCAACAGTACTATGTAAGCGCTTTGCAGGGAGAACTTCGGTATTTTTTGGCACAAAAGATATAGAAATGGCCGGCCTGGAAGCGTGAGCTATAATGATCATGAAAACTAGGTATTTAGATTCCGTTTAGTCAGTAGAGGTTTGTTAAAGGTCCGCCCTGCTCACCCCGATCGCATTCGCCTTCCACAGAATATAACCCAACCTTCCGCAACACTCGGCCACAAAATATTCGATATCAGCGGGAACATCATTCACAATCCGGAAACGGATTTTATATTTGGGATTATAACTGATATACACTACCAGATCATCAGAAGAAAAACCCCTGCCCGATAACGGTTTGAAATGAACCTCCTGAAGATCTCTTGCCGTCCGCATCAAACGATCGTTCATTACCTTCGCTAAATTCTTTTCCGGCTTAAAATCAGTCTCCAGTATGGCCAGTACAGTTACAGTCATAGCGCAAAAATAAAAGCAGTTTCCATCTGCGCAAGCCTGAAAAAGTAAAGCCCTGAAAATGAGCCATAATAATTTTAACCTGTATTTTCTTAATCACCACAAGTACTTACTATACGAGAGGCCATTCATCAAATATCGCCACCAGCAGCACCGCTATTCATTCCATTGATTCTACACCGAAAAAAATTAAGTGCAACTTGAAGCCAATAATTGCTTAGCTTAGCCTTAGGCAATAAATACTTATGAAACATACGCTCAACGTCAACTTCAAAATGATAAGGACCCCTAATGCAAATCCCATCCTTCTTACCGGCCTTTTCACCATCTTATTAGGCTTATGCGTTTTGCTTGCCTCTGCTCAGCAGGTCCCGAACGAAAGGATTGTTCAGGTGGAAAACAACCTCACCGGCAAAACCCTTATCGGCGGAGAAAAACCAATGAATCTTCAGGAGCAAATGAGACATTACAATATCAAAGCCCTAAGCATCGCAGTCATCAAAGATTATAAAGTTGATTTTGCCAAAGCTTATGGCATGGCCGATTCCGCTACCCAGACTAAAGCAACGATAAATACCCTTTTTCAGGCTGCTTCCATCAGCAAATCTTTCAATGCCCTGGCCATCATTAAGCTCTTTCATGATAAAAAGTTAGACCTTTATACCGACGTCAATACCTACCTCAAAAACTGGAAATTCCCGTACGACTCTCTTTCCAAAGGTAAAAAAATCAATACCGCTAACCTACTCAGCCATACCGCAGGCCTCAGCGTCCACGGATTTGGTGGCTATCAGATTGACGCACCTTTACCCAATACAATCCAGATACTCAACGGCACAAAGCCAGCGAACTCTGATCCGGTACGGTCTCAATTTGCGCCCGGAGAAAAAATGCAGTATTCCGGAGGGGGAACGACCATCACCCAGCAACTCTTAACCGACCTTACCGGTAAACCTTATCAGGATTATTTGAACCAAACTATCCTTAAATCCCTGGACATGAACGAAAGCACTTTTGCCCAGCCGCCACTAGACAACAAAAAACGACATCTCGCCACCGGGTATCTGGCAGATGGTTCAGCTATTAAAGGGAAACACCACGTTTACCCCGAGCAGGCAGCTGCCGGACTATGGACCAATCCATCTGATCTGGCTAAATACATCATCGAAACCCAGCTGGCTTACCAGGGTAAATCCAGCAAAGTCTTAAATCAATCCGACACCAGAATTCGCCTGACGCCCTACGCCAACAGCAATGGATCCGCCCTCGGCGTTTTCATTGAATCTCCTGACAGCACCGCGTATTTTGGACATGGCGGCTCCAATTACGGATTCCAGTCCGCCTACTACGGTAGCCTGGAAGGCGGAACGGCCTTGCAATTATGGTTAATTCGGATAATGGTGCCATCATCCCCGAAATCATCAACAGCATCGCTAAAGTTTACAGCTTCAAAGGCCTTTACCAAACTAAAGTAATGAATATAAGCGATGTTCCCGAATCACTGCTGGAAAGTTATACCGGACGATACGAACTCATGCCCAATTTTATCCTCACCATCACAAAGCAGGGCAAACGTCTTTTTGCACAGGCCACCGGTCAGCCAAAAATAGAAGCCCTGCCTGAAAGCCAGACCAAGTTCTTCTCCAAAGAAATCAACGGAACCATAGAATTCGTTAAAGATGAAAACGGAAAAATAAAAGAGCTGATCCTGATACAAGGCCGGACTATACATGCCAGAAAACTCTGAAATGGATTGAAATGTTAAATATCGTTAACCTGGCAATACACGCTTACTAAAAGGATTTATTATCGCTATTTTAGAAAAAAAAATATTGTGATGAAACGCTTGTATCTCCTATTTAGCATACTTTTTATTGTAAACCTGACCGCAGGAATTTGCCAGACTGCACCTACTTTAAAATCAGTTATTACAAAAGACATTTCGAATCTGCCGCTTCCGGATTCAACAAGATTTACCTCCACGTTTTTAGCTATTGATGAAAAACCGGAAATAATAGGGACAATCAATCTGGGTATATTCAACCTGAAGGCAAATGCTATCGTTGCTTCCAGCCTGGGCAGCGGTAAAATACTGGCATTTGGTTCAACAGCCTATTTTGAGAAACACCTTCTGAAGAACCCTTCCGTTGTTAAAATAATTCAAAACACCTTAAAAATCGCAACAGGGAACATTGCCGTTTTTAATCAACAGAACCACGATCTTGCAGATTACCTGACGGCGAAGAAGTTTGAGGTGAGAAATCTAGGGAGCCTCCAACTGACAAAGGATATCAAAACACTTTTTCTCTCAGCAGATATCAATGACTCGCTACAGTTGCAGACCCTGGAAAAATTCGTCAGAGCGGGGGGAACACTTGTCGTAGCCTCACCAATCGAAAGTATCAAAATCCGCGAAAAGGATGCTGAGGTTTTTCCAAAACTAAATACTTTATTAGCTAAAGCGGGAATAATTAATCTTGATATGACCCTCCGTTCCAGCTGGAACAATAACCTTATTTCTATAGATCAAGCTCCACCCTATCTTCATATCAATACCATACCTGAGTGCTCTTTAACGCTTCAATACACCGAAAATCCACGAGACTACTACTCGTTTATCTGGTTCGTCAAACCTACCTTATATTTTAGTACCGAATACAATGACGAACACACCCTGATTGTAAAACGGCTGAAAGAATTTTACGGGATCCCCGATACATTCTACCGCCCGACACCAAAAAGCCCACTGGGTTTATCTTCGCCAAAGAAAAAAATGGCCTACCTGATCTCGGGTAATATTCAGGAGTCACAATTAAAAATGAAATATGGAACAAAAGCTAAAATAGCCGGACATGAAGACTTTCCGGGAGTGGTACCAGATACTGCTCCAAGAGTCACTAAAAATTTAAACATCAATGTGCAAGTAGGCAAACAGGGACTTTTCGAACCGCATTCGGCCTATTACCGCCCACATAGCACTGGTCTGTATATTCCAGCCGGAGAAGTAGTTAAAATAATTGTAGATAAAAAATATCGCTCACAGAAACTTAAAGCCCAGATCGGTCTTCATGACGATGACCTCGCCAGTGGTGCGGATCACCTGGTGAGGATTGGATTCAACCTGACCAGAAATTTCGAACTGAATCAAGATACCACACGGATTTATTCCCCGTACGGCGGGTTACTGATGGTCAACATATCAGACACCACAAAATTAAAATCTATTTCGCTAAAAGTCATCGGAGCCGTAAACGCCCCTTATTACAAACTCGGTGTGACCGATGACAGTACATGGAACCAGACAATCAAAGACTACCCGGCACCCTGGGCAGAACTGGCCACAGACAAGATTGTGTTTGCTGTTCCAGCTGACCGGATCAGGCAACTCAAAAATCCAACTGCGCTGATGAAGTTCTATGATCAGGTAATGGATGCTGATGCCGATCTTCGGATGATCAACCGGAAAAGATTATACCCGGAAAGAATCATCGTTGATGAGCAAGTAGCTTTCGGGGCATTGTTTACCACACCAGCGAAAATTGTAGTCCCCAATGATGACGAAAGTACCGGAATTATGCTTGATAAAGATCAGATTGAAACAAAAGGATCCTGGGGGCTTTTCCATGAGCTCGGCCATAGACACCAGTTTCATGACCTCGATTTCAATGGTCTCGGTGAAGTCACCGTCAATCTCTACAGCATGTATATTTATGATCAGGTTTTAAACCTGGGTAAGTACCATAACCAGGACAACATACCCAGCAAAGCGGGCGTGATCGAGAAGATTAAACAGTATATGAGAAGTCAGCCCAGCTATGATAAATTCCAACAAAACCCCTGGATAGCGCTGAGCATGTATATCGAGCTCATCGAGCACTTTGGCTGGGACCCAATCAAAAGCGCTAACAAAGTTTATGCAAATTTGCCAAAAAATCAATATCCTAAAACTAATGAAGAAAAAATAAATTTATGGTTTAAAACAATCAGCCATGTTTCGAAGACAGATCTGTCAGATTTCTTTAAAATATGGCAGATCCCGGTTTCAGCATCCGCAATAGCTGTCGTAAAAAAGGAAAATTATCCTGTTTGGCTTCCTGATGAATTAAAGGAATTCAATCAATGAAACTTTTTCGTTTTTCAGGTTAATACAGGAAGCTATCCATTGCCAATAAACCGTTATTTAAGTACCTGGATGTGAGTCCGGTCAGGTTTAGATTGCTTTCACATTCATCACTGTTCTATCAAACACTTCGGCAGAAACAAGCGCTTTCGCTTTGATTCTCATTTTGTAGATATAAATGGTGTTTACCGAGTATTCCAGAATTGTGGCAATGGCTTGAGTGTCGGTGATCCCAAGCCGGATTAAGGCAAAAATCCGAAGTTCGGTGTTAAGTAGTTCGGGTTGTTTAGGCCAAATCTGATCCTGGGGAGACAACATTGAATTTAACACGTTTATAAAGTTTGGAAAGATGCTGATAAAACCTCATCAAAAGTATTAAACAACAACTGCCTTTCTTTTTTGATGTTAATCTCATTTAATGACGAGAGTGCTTCGTTGTATCTCCCCGTCATAATTTTGCGTTCCACACTTTTCTTTTGCTTATCAAGCTTAACAATATATCCAGAAATCGAATCAAAAAAGTAACCAATGTACCTTTCTTTTACGGTAGCATATTCCTGCAATTTTTCATTAATGGCAAGAAGCTGATGATTTACTAAATTCAATTCTTCATTCTTGTCTTCAATGATTTTTTCTTTAGTTTTCAGCTTTCTCAGCTGAATAAATATCATAAATAACACAAGAGAAATAATGATCGAAATTAACGAGATATAAAAAAAATAGTTAAAGAAACGATCTTTTTGTCGCGCAGTAGCGAGATTAACCTGAGTTGCAATTTCTGGCAAAATAGATTCGATTTTGAGTTTACGGAGACGGTTTCCGTAAAAACCAGCATCGTCGCGGGAACATTGTATAAACAAATAAGCGTTCGGTAAATCACCACTATAAAACAAATCTTCAGCTAACAATAATGTTGCAAGCGTTTCTTTAGTTGAAGAACGTATATCGCAAATTGCTGACTTAGCGAGTACCTGTATTCTTTTATCATGATCTTCTTTTTTAAGATAAAAAGCTGCCATTGCAGTGAGCACCCTGGCACTGTCGTGCGCAGATATTTTATCGTGGTTTAAAATATCAAGAAAATAGGTTGGAGGCACATCAGTTTGCCCTGATACCACCTGCTTGTTTCCCTTGGTAAACTTCCATTCGAATGATTTCGGCTTGCAGAGAGAAAGCGCCGAATCGAGATAATTTATGGCCTTTTCATTGTAGTTTTTACTAAAGTATCCGTCACTATTGTAAATGGCAAGATTGGAGTAAGCACCCGATTTAAGGCAGAAGAAATCATATTTTGTTTTCGCATCCAATAAAGAGATATCAATATCCTTTAAATAATCAAATGTCTCTTTGAACAATCCTGCATGCAATAGCAAAGAGGCGAGTTTGACTTTACTTTGATTGATTTTAACCGGATCATTTCGCCTTAAGCTTAAGCTAAGCAGTTTATTCCCATAGACAAAAGCAGAATCAAACTTATAATATTCATACTCATCAAAAAGCGATGCATAAATTTTCAGCTGATCCAAAGGGCGTTGATTCAGGCTATGTTTTAACTGCTTTATCCTAACATGTTTTATTTCATCGTATCGGTCTTTCTTTGACAATTCATTTTTCAACATTTTTAAAACAGAATCCTGTTCAGCAGGAGAATAGACAGACAAACTGGCAAGGATGAATGAAAAGCAAACGAAAAGAAATTTCATGATGAATGATAGGGTAACCAAAATTATGATAAAATGTGCAGCTTTAATTTCCAAACAGGAATTTTTTAATTAAGCAATTTCGGCAAGGAATAAATTTTAGTTCCTTTTAACCGCAAAGTGTGGGATATAATTCCGAACCAATCTTTAAATCGATGTTTTCCGCATAGAGATCAGGTTGCCTGCAGTGGAGTTAGATTGAATTTTTCCGAAAACACTATTAAAACGATTTATATAATTAGGAAAGCATCCATTTTTAAACATCTGTTTTTCAACATATTACATTTCTAAAAACCAGTTTTTCATTATAAAATTTTTGAGCTAATTAATATCCAGCTAATAGCGGAAAAGCTTTATTTATTTTTAGATAGTGGAAAACAGCAGGATATTAAACTGTGGTGTTGCCCATTCCCTAATTAACCAAATATAAATCATTCCGAAGGCTGTGGATCAATCAAGTTGCGTTTAGGTGCATCGATTTTCCGCATTCAAAGGGATTAAAATCGCTTGAAATGTGCCCTTACATCCCACCCTGATTTTAGGTATAGCGCAAAATCCTGATTGATTAATCAGATTGACTGATGCTCATGATTAACCTAAACTCCAACTAACCAAAACCTTCTAACATCGCTTTTATGCATAAGAATTTTATTTACATTATGATGCTATGCTGTTTTCTTTGTCTCTACACGGGTACAGCAAATGCACAAACCAGAACCATTTCGGGCGTAGTGACCGACAATACTGATGGGGCACCTTTATTAGGCGTAAACGTTACTGACAATCTCAAATCAGCTGTCACCACCACGAATAACAAAGGCTATTTTACCATTTCAGTTTCAGCCAACGCTAAATCTCTTTCTTTTTCATACATCGGTTACGACACCAGAAATATTGCCATTACATCGGCAAACACGATAAATATTACTTTAGGATCGTCCGCTAATCAATTAAATGAAGTTGTAGTAGTCAGTGTGGGTTACGGAACGCTTGATAAGCGAGAAGTATCAAGTTCGATTACACATGTATCAGGCAAAGATTTACTAACCGTTTCGGCAAATAATCCACTCATGTCCCTTCAGGGAAAGGTTCCCGGCTTGAACATTACGAACACCGCTTCGGCTGATCCAAACTCGAGTCCAAGGATACAACTTCGCGGTGTTTCTTCAAGAAGCGCAGGCTTAGGTCCTTTATACATTATCAACGGTGTACCTGGAGGAAATATTGACAACATCAACCAAAACGATATAGAAAGTATCGATGTATTAAAAGGTGGTGCCGCATCAGCAATTTATGGTACCAGAGGAAGTAACGGTGTAATTATCATCACTACCAAGAAAGGAACAGCTCAGTCGCAAATGTTTTATGATGGTTTTACCAGCTTCGATTACCTGAACAATAAACTGGAGAATTTGAGTGCTGAAGAATTTATCGCAAACAGGGTTCAAAATAAACAGGGGCAAAATTATGGCGCACAGACCAACTGGCTCAACGAGGTTACCCGATCACCCGCATTTGCCCAAAAACATACGGTCCAGTTTTCAGGCGGATCTTCAAAAACCAATTATTTTGCATCAGCAGATTATCGTAATGCAGAAGGAATAGATCTTCGGGCCAGTAAACGAGAGTATGGTGCAAGGCTAAATATAAACCATACCACAGATAATGGCATGTTTGTGGCTACCTTGACCGCAGCACCAAGATACATGAATACAAGCAACGCCGACCAGGGAAATTTCAACAACGCGCTGACGCTAAATCCAACCTACCCGATTTTTAATAATGCTGGAAAATATAATTTCATCAACACTGGTTTCTTCTCCAATAATCCGGTGGAGAATGCAAACCTGATTAAATCACAATCAGAAATTAAAGAGCTTGATATCAATGGATCCCTAAAAATGAATATTCTTTCAAACCTGAGTACATTAGTCACCATTTCTCAGATTAGCCGTTCAGGCAAGAATCTTAACTTTTCCCCCTCAACACTCTCTTCGATTGTAAATGCCAACAGGGTAACCCAAACTAATTTTGCTTCTCAGGAACAACGGGAAGATGATCAGAAAAATATTGAATGGACCGGAAATTATGGACTGGATTTAGGTAAGAATCACTTTAAGCTCTTAGGTGGTTACTCCTACTCCCTCTATAATTACAAACAGGTGTATGCACAAAATTATGATTTTCCTTTCGACACTTACTTATGGAACAATTTAGGTTCTGGTTTGTATAACGGCGGAGCCGCAGGACAAGGTCAGAATGCTGTTTCATCCACTCAAAACGGTTCTACATTGATTGCTTTTTTTGGTAGGCTTAACTATGATTTTGATAACCGATATATTTTAACCGCCAGTTTACGAAGAGAAGGTTCTTCAAAATTCGGAGCAAATAATAAGTGGGGAAATTTCCCAGCCATATCTGGTGCGTGGAGGGTTTCTGAAGAAACATTTTTTAAAGAAAAACTTCCATGGATTAACGAACTAAAGGTTCGGGCAGATTACGGCGTAACCGGAAACCAGGATTTTGGAAATTACCTGTCGCTTCTACTTTACGGAGGAGCTGGCTACTTTCCTTTTAACGGACAGTATTATCAGGTTTACGGACCATCATCGAACGTAAACCCAAACCTAAGCTGGGAAAAGTCTGAAAATCTCAACATGGGTATCGACTTCTCAATACTTAAAGGACGCCTAAGCGGTTCAGTTGATTATTATACCCGTAAGAATAAAGATTTGCTGGGAAACTATAATGTATCTGTTCCGCCAAATACACAGGCTACCACATTTACCAACGTAGGCACCATGAAAAACTACGGTATTGAACTGGCTTTAACCGGTCAAATCATTAAAAAAGAGAATTTTGAATATACAGCAAACCTGGCGCTTTCTTATAATAAAAACAAATTCATCTCTTTTTCAAATGACCTTTACCAGGGAGGAACTTTTCAGGATGTTGCCGGATTACCTGCACCAGGTTCGCCTGGAAATATTCAAAGAATCCAGGAAGGCCACAGCATCGGTGAATTTTATACCCTTCGTTCTGCTGGTGTAAATGATGCCGGCGCACTTTTAGTGTATAAAAAGGATGGATCTGTAGTTCCTGCCAATCAGGCAAATAATGATGATAAACAATTTGTAGGAAATGGCTTACCAAAATTTATCGCGTCTATGGGAAATACATTCAGGTATAAGCAATTTGACCTGGGTATATTTTTGAGAGGAACTTTCGGCTATAAAATTTTTAATACTACAGCATTTTATCTAGGAACACCATCCAGTCAAACCGATGCTAACGTACTTCAATCCGCTTATGACAGTGGAAGCAAATATTCTTTATTAAAAAGTACTTCAACCACTTCAATTGCCTCTGATTACTTCCTCGAAAATGGTTCCTTTTTAAAGATAGATAATGTCTCACTTGGCTATCGCCAGAATTTAAATATTAAATATCTAAAATCTTTCAGGATTTATGCTGCCGGCAGGAACCTGCATACTTTTACTAAATATACCGGTGGAGATCCGGACCTGGTAGAGGTAAATGGTTTAACCCCAGGTGTAAATACATCCCTGAACTACTACCCGTCCACGCTCCAGTTAATTTTTGGCTTACAGGTAAATTTTTAATACGAACAGAAATGAAAAATTATAAAATATTGATGTTTATCGTCCTGTTGCTGGCGGTAGCAGGATGTACAAAACTTGATGAAGAAGTTTATGATAGAGTTGACGCAGCGAATTTTCTTACCCGAAGAGATGATGTCATCAGGGATTTCTTGCGTCCGTTTGAACATGCCTACTGGAGTATTCAGGGGAATGATGTTTACGCGGTAGGTGAAAACTCCACAGATGAAATCGGTACCTTTAACCGCCAGGGCGACTGGCAGGATGGCGGATACTATCAAAGAATGCATTATCATACCTGGACGCCCCAAGACGGATTTACCAATGGTGCATGGAGAAATTTCTACCAGGGAATTGTGCTGTCTACAAACTCCCTTCAGGATATGGAAGCCATTGCCGATCCTGCGAAATTAAACGTCACCCAGGCAGAATTAAATGACTTTAAAGCAGAACTCAGGACACTAAGAGCCTGGTTCTACCTACGCGCTTTCGATTTTTACCGCAACATTGAAATTGTAACAGATGTAAAAAGCAGCACGCAAGGCGGGGTTCAATCTAGCCCGCAGGAAACTTTCAATTATATCGAATCGGAATTGAAAGCCGCAATTCCAGATTTACCAATGCGGGAACAGCTTGGAGCTACAGGTATAGGGAGATGGACAAAAGCTGCTGCAGCCACGCTGTCACAAGACTTTATTTAAACGCCAAAGTATATATCGGAACAGATAAGTTTACCGAATGTGAGGCGGTTTGTCGGGATATTATTAGTGGAAAATATGGAAGTTATACCTTAGACACCAGATGGGATGCGCCTTTCGATTATACCAACAGTTCGCTGAATTCTGAAGTTATCTATGGATTTCCAGGTACGTTGGCCCGAACTCACTGGCAATATGATAGTGGAATGTTCTTTTGGGGAATGACCTATGATGCTGCACCCCTGTATTGCGGATTTACAGATTTCGGTAGATCAAACCCAAGATTTGCTTTACAGCCCGGACGGGACGTGGATAGCGTGGAATACAGCCATACGCTGGGAAAACCATTTGTAAAATTTCAGAAATACCCTGATGATTTGCGATTGAAAAAATACAAAAATCTCGGAAACAGTAAACGGGAAGGAATGTTCCTCTATGGCTATCTTCCTTACACCGCTACAACAAATGGTGTTACCCGACCGGATACAGTACGTGGCAATAAGGGTCCTTATGCACTTTTCATCAGAGACCAGGTGGGATTCTTTCTAGCGGCAAAACCAGGAACAAGAATTAACGATAAGGAATCTAATATGAATCATGCAGATCACAATTCCGGTGTGTTTCTGGTAAAATATCCAGTGTACCCTACTCCGGATCCAAATCGTATCACTTCTGCCTATGCAGAAATACGCCTATCTGAGGTGTATTACACCCTTGCCGAATGTAGGTATCGTGCGGGGGACAAAGCTGCTGCCGCAGGATTTTTAAATCAGGTGAGGCAGCGCAACTATCCAGCAGGATCTCCAAGCCTATATACTTCAAATGGCAGTCAACTCACTGATCAGGAAATGCTTGACGAATGGGGACGAGAGTTTATTGGCGAAAACCGTCGGAGAACGGATTTAATACGTTGGGGTGTTTTCAATGCCGGAACCTGGTGGGATAAAAAACCTGATGCGGATAAACACACGGAAATTTTCCCTATAGGAAGGGACATTCTTGGCTCAAATCCAAAGTTGAAACAAAATCCAGGTTACTGATATGCGATTTATTTAAAAACATTTGGTTTGGTTTAGTTGGGTGTTTCCGGTAAAACGGAAGCACCTTTTTATTTGCAAAGCCGTAATTTCGATAGTCATAGCCTTAAAGGTCTCATAAATTTGGTATGATCTAAAACTGCTTATGTAAAGAATAAGTTATCAAAGAAAACAGTGAGATGAGGTGACGGCCGAACATTTACCCCAAAGCAATCTCAATTAGATTGTGCTCCTATGGTCGGACCGATTACGCTGATCTTGCCCCCTTTTACCGACATGCGGTCAATAAAAACTAACCGCTCTTTGCCTGTAGATTCAGTGCGGGCATGATATACACAAAACATTTGTTTTCCATCCGGAGCATAAAAAACGCTGTTATGCCCCGTTCCTGAAACTTCCCCCCCTTTATGTGTATTTTTTTGTAATATTGGATTATTTTTAGCTTTTTTGAACGGACCTAATGCATTTTTTGATGTCGCGTATCCAACTGCATAGTTTTCTCCAGCAAAGTGATTTGCAGAATACATCATGTAATAAATGTTATTTTTTTTGAAAGTTACAGAACCTTCCGTCCAACGCCTATTAATCTCTTTAGCTGCAACTGATCTGCTCTCCCATTCAGCCTGCTTATCTTTAATTTTTACCGGTGGTCTAAGTAGAAGTACCGGCTTACCGATCGTTGCTGTAAAGTCAGCATTAATTTCTATGCCGTAAACCCAGCTTTCTTCAATTTCGTTATACCAGCCCTTGCGTTTAGCTTCCCGAGCGATCTCACTATCGACGGGATGTTTATAACAACATCTGGAATAATATAAGTATGATTTGCCATCGCTATCAATAAACAAATTTGCATCTATCACCGGATAACCAAAGTCGAATAAAGGTTTATCACTAATATCCTTAAAGGGTCCTTTTGGTGAATCAGCTACAGCTACACCAATTTTGAAATTTTCCACTTCATTGTTCAAGTTATATTTAGATTGCGCACTATAGAATAGATAATACCTATCGTTAACAGCATATACTTCCGGTGCCCAAAATGAACTGACACCCCAAGAACCCGGCATGGCGCCAAAATAAACCTGGCCTTCATCTTTCCAGTTTACCAAATCCGAAGATGAATAGGTAGAAAATCCGGCTTTGGCTACACCCCCAGTACCGTACATATAGTAAGTGGAAGTTTTTTTATCATAGAGAATGTACGGATCACCAAATTTTATGCGAATGGGGTTCTTGAAAGTTGTATCTATCAATTTGCGTTTGTGATGCTTAATTAAGCATGCTGATACTTTTTCAGAAGAAGTATGAGCAATACTCAACATCCCTAATAGCGTGGATATATAAAGAATTGAGTTTTTCATGTCTTGGTCAGATGTTGTAAGTTAAGATCTTAAATCAAAAGTCAGATATGGAATTTTAAAATAATACCCTTAGTTCGTGTTTATAGAACAGATTCGATTTAATTATATCACATATGTTTACCATTAAACATAGTAAATTTCCTCATGGGTAAAGATGTCGTCGTTGAATAACGCAGTCTGTCAGAATTTCGTGAACTTGTTTTCGATAAACAATTCATCTAATCGTTTAGATTTTTACAATAAACCGCTGGCAAAAGCAAAAAGCATATGCCAACGGCTCTAAACTAACCAACCAATGAACTAAACATGCTAATCAAGCAACAGTATAAAGTTTATACTGGTATTGAAAACACTATCAATTCACATTATCTTCATCGGCAACTGCATCATGCCAATCATTCCAAATCTGTACCGATGCATCATAACCGTTATATCCCGGATTCTGGCGTAGCTTTCCAAATAGGTTCGCATTGATCGCGTTTTGCGGAATTGGCCAGTAGATATTATGGGGCGCTATGGTATAATTTCTGTTTCGAACAGAAACTTTGTTCTTGTTATAATAATCATTATAATGTTGAATGCGCTGAAACCAATAGTTATTGCTCGCTAAATTGGCTACCTGATAAGTATTACCCCACTCATCCGGTTTATTGCTTAAAGCCAGGCTATAGGATATTCTACTAAGTTCCATATGGCGCCACTCTTCCATATACAACTCCCTCGCCCTTTCATTTACAATATCGCCGATGTTAACCGTTGTGTAAAGCTGACTGCATTGTGCCCTGCGTCTCACTGCATTCACATCGTCGGCAGCTAAGGCAGCATTACCTTTATAATAGTAAGCCTCAGCTCTGAGCAGATAAGTTTCAGCTAAGCGGTAACAATACCAGTCTGCCGCTCCGCCATCGTTTCTATTTGAGGTAGGGGTTGCCTGAAAGACAGGATCATCAATATATATTTTATAGTGCGGCCAGTTAAACCAACTGCGAATAGTATCTGTACAGAGTAGCGTATTTCCATTATACAAGCGGAGATTCTGACCATAAAAGGAATCCGTTGGATCATTGTATTTGAGCATTTCCATTTTTGCCCAGTTTCCAGTTGCACTGCTATGACGCAGATCAGTGACATCATCCAAACCGTTCACTTTCCATAAGCCAAACTGAGCGAAATGAGTAGGCCTGATCATGGCAATCCCCCGGCCAATAGCACTGTTGATGTCGTATTGCGCACGGTAGCGGGAATCTGTTTTGGCTACGGAAAGTAACACCTTACCGCTAGGCGATTTTAGCGCAGCCTGATTCCACATCGGCCCCCAATTTCGCATAGACTTGTACCTGATGGTTGCATCTGTCCCTTCACGATTGGGCATGACCAGCAGAGCTTCTTTATTCGCTGCAATCGCTTTATTCACAGGCCTGTGCAGATCCCAGATCACATTCCGGTTTACCGGCCAAGTGTTGGGATTGGGATTGTCGAAAGTACCAAAATTCGAAGTCATCAACGCGTATCCGGATTGATTGATCAAGATATTTGCCTGATCAATTGCTTTATCCCATTGTCCGATAGCCAGGTAGCACTTAATCAGCAATTGTCGACATGCCGCTTTATTGACCATCCCTATATATGCCATTTTTGATTGTTCAGGAACCCATTTCACGGCATTTTCCATATCCCCAGTAATCATCTCGAGTATAGCCTGCCGGCTGGTGGTCTTGTAATTTTGTTTTGGAACCGTTAGGATTTTCGTAACCAGGGGAATGTCACCATATTGGAAACATAGCGCCAGGTAGCGGAAAGAACGATGGAAATACGCCCTTCCCAAATACTCCTGTTTAGTCGCTTCATCCAAACCAGGCACCCTGTCTATGAAACTGGTGATGGTATTGGCATATTTAATTCCATTATAAGTTTCGCCCCAGAAATAGGAAATCATGTTAACGTCATTGTCGAACATCCCGTCCAGAGGCGTAAGTCTCGTCGCGACATCAGCGAAGATATTCCCATCATCCGTTTTGGCAGATACGCCGATATCTGATAGCATATATTCAGTACCAATGGGCACGGAAATATCTCTGGTCGTCAAATGGCTCCAATATGCCCGCAGGTGACGATCAGACAATGCAAGGGTAGCATCCAATCCAGAACGGGAGGAGAATGTTAATTCCGGTTCATAAAAAGAAAGCGGATCGGGCTTTAGGAATTCTCTCTTGCACCCAGTAAATAACGAAACCGATGTGATGATGCTTAACAGCAATAAAGATTGATATATATTATTTGCTTTCATATTGTAGCGTTTAAAAGTTTACATTTAAGCCAATGCTGAAGATACGCGGTGCCATCTGACCTGTTTCAATGTCCCAGTAGCGCCAATTTTTATCTTTGTTCCAAACCAACGCATTTCGTACGGAGCCAAAAATTTTCAATTTTTGAATATGGTAAGCTGATGTAAGTTTGGACGGCAGGGTATATCCGATACTAACATTATCTAACCTTATAAATGACCTATCAAATACCCTTTGAGGAGAATTGACTCCCGCTGGGCCTTTGGACTCCAACCGTCCCCAGAATTCACTGGGATTTTCAGGTGTCCAGTAAGGCTTCTCGTAAGTATTGGCCAAACCCTGGCTAATGGTAGATGTACCATTATCTTGATTTAGGTAAGCCCCATTCAGGCTTTTATGCCCCCAGTAGGAATAGATATTGAAAGAAAAGTTAATGTTTCTGTAGGTGATATCATTCCTTAGTGACCACATGACAGGTGCCTGCGTTTGTCCCAGAAACTCTTTATCACTGTTATTATATACCGGAGTGAAGCCTCCATCAGCATTCCGGATATCATCGCCCGTATAATTGTTTGCGACTTTAGGGTCTCCAGGTCGTTGTCCATATCTCGCAGCTTCAGACAATTCATTTACCTGCCAAATCCCTGTTATTTTGTAGTTCCATATTGCACTGATAGGTTGTCCAATAAACCAACCATTAGCGATATCATCCACTTCCCTACTGGAAACTACATTACCATTTGCATCCAGAATATCCTCATATCTGTTATACAGATGCTTGATTCTATTACTGTACCGGGAGAAACCCAAAGTGGTGCTCCATTTGAAATTATCATTAACGATATTTTGCGAGTTTATAGATATTTCCAAACCGTTGTTTTGTACTTTACCGAGATTGGTGGTAATGCTTGTAAACCCTGAAAATCCTGGTAACGACTGGTTCATGACCATGTCAGTGGTAGACATCTGAAAATAGTCTATGCTGGTAGATAATCGGTTTTTAAAGAAAGCAAGATCCAAACCGATGTTAAAAGAGGCGGTTTTCTCCCATTCTAAACCTGAGTTAGCCATCCTATCTATTCTCAGGTACTGAAACTGAACATAATCGCCATTGGCATTAATGTACCCTTGTGTACCCACGCCATTAGCTAAGTTAGCTAACGCAATGTAGGGGTTTTCAAGTGAGCGGTTCCCGTTCTGGCCATAGGACAATCGCAGTTTACCATTGCTGAGTGGTTTCCATTTCAGGAACTTTTCGTTAGTGAATGTCCAGCCGACGGCTGCAGACAGGAAGGTGGCCCGTGGGTTTGATGTTCCGAATGCTGAATAGCCATCGCGACGAACAGAACCTGTAAACATATACCTGTCATCATAGGAATAAAATAATCTTCCCAAAAGACCATCCGCAGTCTGACGGCTATCGCTTGAGTCGAATTCACTCAATAAACGATCGCCACCACTTGTTTCATGAAAACCTAAGCCATCTGTTGGGGTTATATTTCTTGCTCTTATAACATCCCACCATGACTTACGCTCTTCTGCTTCTTGTACTAAGGTCACATTCACACGATGCTTTTCTGCAAAAGTTTTTTCCCAGTTGATTGTATTATTGAGAGACCAGTCAAAGTTTTTACTATTTTCCCGGTCCACGCCAGCGCTATTTGATAAAGGGCTCCAACTAGGATGGGCCGATGAAGCAAAATATCTCCTGTAATAGAATTGATAACGCGGCGCGGCATTGAAAGAATAACTGATGTTAAATGGCAGCTTCACCTTTGCATTGAAAATTGAATTCAAAACCGTATAACCACTTTCCAGATCCTGAAACTGCCTGTTGAAATCATAGTTATAGCCTCTTACGGTTCCAGTTAACCCTGCACCCTGAGGGAAAACCTCCAAATTTCCGTTACTATCCCGATATGATGCAAACGGACTATTGAAAATAATGGCAGACCCCCAGTCTGTAGCAATATTTCCGTCAGAACGATCCTGAAAATTAATGTTGGCTCCAATTGTAAGCCAGTTTGTTACGATCCCTTCTACTTTCAAATTAGATCGTATTGCTCTATAATTATCACCGACAATTACCCCCTGGTTACTGAGAAATCCGGCAGACATGTAATAATTAATTTTATCACTTGCACCGGAAACGCTTAGGTTATAATCCTGATTAAATCCATTACGGAAACTATGATCATACCAATCGAATGTTTTTCCAGCCAGGTAATTGGACAGCACATTATGGTCTAGTCCTATACGTTTGGCATAAATTTCCTGATCCGATGCACCGGCTACGTTCACTGAATACGAGCGCCATGTTGATTCTGTAATTCCATATTTGGAAAGCATGCCTGTATTAAGACTCTCATAGAACCCTGGTTTACCTGCAGCGTCGGTACCAATTGTGTAGGCCTCATAATTACCTGTTGCCGGATTCACGCCATAGGTGGCTGATTTGTACCAATCCTCTCTATACTTTAAATATGCATCCGGTCCCCATACCGGACGGTTTGCTCCCATCGTAGAAATTGCAAAATTCGAAGTTAAGTTAATCTGCGGCTTGCCTTTTTTTCCTTTTTTCGTACTTACGATGATTACCCCATTTGCAGACTGCGCACCATAGACTGCGGCCGCCGATGCATCTTTGAGCACATCTATCTGCTCTATATCATCTGGATTGATTTCCGATAACTCTCCATAAAATATCATTCCATCCAGTATTAGCAATGGGGAGTTATGGCTTGATGCGGTGTATACTGAGCGTTGCCCACGTATATTAATTGTACCCCCATTTTTAGCAGAAGCATCCAACCCGATGGTCAATCCGGGGGTACCTCTTAGGATATCCTGTACGGTACGCGGATTTTCATCAGCAATTTTATCTGGTTTTAGCTGCGTAATGGCACCCGTTAAATCGCTTTTTTTTGCCGTTCCATAGCCTATTACGACCACATCATTCAAATCATAAGAATTGGCATTCAACTTAATGACAAGATTATTTTGATTTTCCAATTTAATCGTTTGAGTATCGTAGCCGACATAGGAGATTTGCAAGGTCGCATTCAATCCAACTTGTATTTGAAATTTACCATCTGCATCTGTAGCGACCGCATTAGCTGTATTTTCAGCTTTAATCACTACGCCTATTAAAGTTTCGCCGGTCTTGGCATCTGAAACAGTTCCTCTTATCAATTTATTCTGCGCATGTAGCGAGAAAGGAATGAGTAGGCAGCAAAAGAATGTTATCGGCTTGAAATCCCTTTTTAGCCATTTATAACAAAAACGTAGGTATTTATTTATCATAATGAATATTTGGTTTATCGTTCTGATTGGTTTCTTATTTGGTTAGATACACCAGTAGTTTCTATGCTACCTTGTTGTATTGTCAGAAATGTAGATAAAGTGTATAGCAAAAACGAGATGGATTTCCTCGTTATGCTGAATATATTTGGTTAAAAACTTGCTGAATTACTTACTAATGCATTTATAAAATGATGATTAAATATATTCAATGATCACCCTAAATAAAGGAGTCGTTAATGGTTATACAAGTTATGTCCAGCAAAGTAAATGAATATGAAATTTGGCATTAGTTCATTCTTTTGTCGATTTATCTCAAAAGATGAATGATTACAACGTTTCGTCGGCTGATATGGACTATTGTGATATCATTGTGCATTTTCATTGACGGGCGCATCCAGATCCACACCAGTTGCTTTAGCCACTCCAAAATCAGGAGATCCATCACTATTCCAACTTAGCTTTTGCATTCTGGGTGTCCTTGTGCCATTTGATGTATTGGCTACACTTCGGGCATGGTAGATGAACCAATTCTCTTTGACGGTAGTACCATCGGCTTTGGTCAGGCTACTGGTAAAAAACCATTGTGACCGGGTCCGTAGACATTATTTTCATGGCTTGATACAAACACTTGCTTTTTATTTATCCAGTCGGCTGGGTTGGTGGGATTGCCACCATTTTTTAATTGAATTTGCGCCAGACAATAATTATCGCCACCATATCTGCTTGCGGAATAAATTAAAAATAAAGGACTGTTTTGGTCTCTTTGCAGCATGATAGGCCCCTCATTTACACCAAGTCCTTGCGATCCGCTCGGCTCATATTTCTCCCAATTGTTGGTTGGTGCGGAAATCATAATCCGCTCACCGCTGATCGTCCAGGGATTGGTCATTGGCGCAATGTATATATATTGCTTATATCTTGTAGCAGGGCTATCCCACCCTGACCAGATGAAATAGTAAGCTCCATTATAGTTCAATATTGAACCATCTATTGCCCACTGATCAGAAGTATCGGAGATTTTCCCTTTTAACGTCCAGGTTCCTACGGTAGGATCCTGGCTTACATTTTCCAATACATACATCCTATGGGAATCACCACCTCCATCATTTGCCGCAAAATAGATGTACCACTTTCCGGAAATATAATGTATTTCTGGAGCCCATAAATTAGAAGAGTAACCTGTGCCGGATGGAGGGGTCCAAATGACTTTTTCGGTAGCCTGGGAAAGCTCGGACATCTTTGTGGTCTTTCGAAGGCCAAGATTGTTTCCTCTGGTATACATGAAATAATAATTACCATCTTTTTGTGCGACAAACGGGTCGGCCCTGCTGGCATCGATTAATGGGTTTTTAAAAGTAACTCCAGCTAAATGAGGTATTGATGCTGTGGTCCCGGTTTGAGTTTCATCAATTTCAGGTGTTGTACTTTTTTTGCAAGCACCACTAGCTAAGAGTACTGCTGCTAAAAGTAATTTGAGTAATGGTTTACTGTTCATACACGATTAAGTTGTGAAGCGAATACCAGGAGGATATCCACCACAGGATTATCAGATATTTGGTTATTATTCAAAGAAAAGAATCCTTAATCTCCTATTCTGTTCATATTCTTGTCAAAACGTCTCAAAAACATTTAGATAATTATTTTTTTTTACCTGTAACCATTTGATTTACAACTACTAGATCAATTGACCTGGATTAGTCTCCGATATCGGGTTTGATGGAAGAAATGATATGAAATTGGTTTAACTATATTTGTTTTTAACCATTTATGCGCCTGTTAAAATTTATCAGTATTCAAGTAATCCTGTTACAGCTCATCACGATGACCTGTGATGCACAATATTATTTTAGACATTATCAAACAGATGATGGCTTATCGCATAGTTCAGTCAGGAGTATCATTCAAGACAGAAAAGGCTTTATATGGATAGGAACCCGGGGCGGCTTGAATCGTTTTGACGGTTACAAGTTTAAGTCTTACAAAAACAAGGCAGATAAGTTTGGTTACATCGGGAATGACATCATCACCGGTCTTGCTGAGGATCAGGAAGGAATGTTATGGATTGGAACAGGAAGAGGTGTTTTCAGATTTAATCCAACCACAGAAGTGTTTACTAAACTACCTGGTATAAATGGCTATATTAATCAGGTGTCGGTCGATAAAAGAAATAACATTTGGATCATCGCCTTTGCATCTTTATATCAATATGATCAGCAGGCAAAAAAAATCCTGAATTATAAATTATCTGCTACCTGTTTAGCCATTGACAAAAAGCATAACATTTGGTTTGGTAATAACGATGGGGTACTCAGCAAATTAAACACCAATACCAGGAAAATTAATACAGTTCGCTTAATAGAGAAAAGTGCTTCAAAAAATCTAAGATCTATAAGTGCTATCTTCCCAACAGATGATCAGATTTTGGTAGGATTTTTTAAAAAAGGATTAAAAAGCTATAGCCTCAAAACAGGGAGAATTTCACATTTAGCACTCAGTAAGAATAAAGATTTTGAGATTTTCGTGCGTGACATTAAGTGGAGTGATAGCCAAAATTTTTGGATAGCTACTGAGTCCGGGATTTATATTTACGATACTAAAAAAAAACACGAGCATTAATTTAAGAAAGAGAATAGGTGATCCTTATGCACTTTCGGACAATGCCGTTTACACTGTTTGCAAGGATGACAACGGCGGAATCTGGGCAGGCACATTTTTTGGCGGCATAAATTATTACTCCAAAGAAAATGCAAAGTTTAAAAAATATTATCCAATACCAAATGTCAACTCCATTTCGGGCAATGCCGTCCGTGAAATTTCTGCTGACCATAATGGTAATCTGTGGATTGGAACCGAAGATGCAGGCATCAATAAAATTGATCTAAAAACCCAGAAAGTCACCACCTATACTAATACAAATAAACAGGGCGATGTATCCTATCCGAATATTCACGGGCTATTAGTTACTGGAAATAAATTATTTATTGGTCCATTTTTTCACGGACTGGAAGTAATGGACATCCGTAATGGCCGAATTTCCGAGCGTTTCAGATATATTGGTAATAAGGGCGATAGCATCAGTGATTTTGTACTCAGTTTGTATCTCAGTAAAGACAGTACACTGTATGTAGGCACCGCATATAACGGATCGGGCTTGTTCATCTTTAATCAAAGATCCAAAACCTTCACCAGGGTCAAGCAGATACCTTATAATTCCTATGTACTAACCCTCACTGAAGACAGCCAGGGTAAAATATGGACAGGCAGTATTAACGAAGGTGTTTATTATTTTGATCCAAAAACAGGAAAAAGCGGTCATATCAAATTTGGGGACAGGGACATTGCAGATTTTCCAATATATAGTATTTTAGAAGACAAAAATAATGACATGTGGTTCGCCACAGAAGGTAGTGGACTAATTAAAGTAAATGCAAAAGGTCAAATTGTAAAAAAAATTACACAAAAGAACGGACTGCCATCCAATACACTTTTTGGGATCCTTGAAGATAATAGTGGAAATTTATGGATCAGTTCGTTAAAAGGATTGATCTGTTATAATATAGCTAGCGAAAAAATAAAAGTATATACAAAAGCTAATGGCCTGATCACGGATCAATTCAATTATCATTCTGCTTATAAGGACAAAAATGGAATGATGTATTTTGGTTCAATAGCAGGTATGATCGCCTTTAAGCCTGAAGAATTAGCGATAAGGCAAAAAAGTCCACCCACATACATTACTGATTTTGAATTGGATAACAAAGAGGTCGGTGCAAATGATAAAAATAGCCCATTAAAAAAATCAGTAATTTATATAGATACACTGATACTCCAATATAACCAGAACAATTTTAGCCTTAAATTTTCGGCATTGAATTATTCATTCAGCGATGTGACCCAATACAAATACCGAATGAAGGGGCTTAGCAATGACTGGACCTATTTAACCACAAACAGAAATGCGTATTTCACGGACCTCTCACCAGGAAAATATACTTTTATGGTACAGGCTCGAAGTAATGTCGGGAGTTGGGTGGGTAAGGAAAAAATGTTATACATCATCATTTTACCCCCTATCTGGAGAAGTACGATAGCGTATATATTCTACACGATTGGAATTATTGTTGTACTTTACTTTGCCATTAGTTATTATCACCAGTTGCAAGAACGCAAAAATATAAATAAACTAAAGCTCTTCGAACATGAAAAAGTAAAAGAGGTATACCAGGCAAAAATTGAATTTTTCACTAATATCGCCCACGAAATACAAACACCTCTCACCTTGATCAGCGTTCCGGTAGAAAGAGTGATTGAAAAAATTGAAGACTATCCCAGGATAAAAAAAAGTATGTTGATGATTGAGAAAAACACCAAGCGTTTGGTGGAACTCATTGGTCAGCTACTGGATTTTAGACAAACCGAGATAGAACAATTTGGCTTAAATTTCGTAAATGTAGACATCAATAACATTTTGAAGTCTCAGATCGAAGCCTTCAGGGAATATGCATCAGAGCACAACATCACCATCAAATTGAAAGTACCACAAAAGCATGTGATAGCCTTTGTAGACAGAGAAGCCTTAATAAAAATATGCAGCAATTTGATTTCTAATGCAATTAAATATGCTACGTCAGTAGCGAGCGTGGTGCTTTCTGAACCAGCTGAAGGAAATTCGAGCTTATCCATCGTCTTTTCAAATGATGGGCCGGCAATTCCTCAGGAATTTAGAAATAAAATTTTCGAACCTTTTTTTAGGATGCGTCGCAAGGATAAATCTGGTACAGGAATAGGTTTACCACTTGCCAAATCCTTGACAGAGTTACACAAAGGTTCATTAGTTTTAAGTTCTGCTGAAGCTGACAATATTGTTTTTAAATTAACTTTGCCAATACATCAAGATGTTGAATTTCAACTCAGTAGTTGGAAGAAAATAAATTAACCATGAATAGAAGCCTCTTAATAATTGATGATAATAAGGAAATTCTGGAATTATTGTCTGATATTTTTGCAGATACATATACTATACACACGGCTGAAAGCGGAGAACTTGCACAGATCATTTTAGACAACGAGATCATACACCTTATTATATCTGATGTGATGATGCCAGAAATCGATGGATTTGAATTATGCAAGCTATTGAAGAGTAATGTCAATTATTGCCATATTCCTATTATTTTACTCACATCGAAAAATACATTTAACGCTCAAATTGAAGGGCTGGAAAATGGTGCCGATGCGTATATACAAAAGCCGTTTTCTCAGTTGCTTTTGCAGACTCAAGTAGCAAACCTACTTCAAAACCGGTTGAAGATCAATGATCATTTTGCCAGTTCGCCCTTTGAAGACGTGAGAGTGATGGCACACTCTAAAACCGATGAGATTTTTCTAAAGAAACTGGATGACTATATACGTAAAAACATGAAAGATCCAGATTTGGATGTTGATCAGCTTGCTTATCACATGAACATGAGCCGACCTACATTTTACAGAAAAATCAAATCGCTGTCTGCATTGGCTCCGAAAGAACTTATCGACGTTACGCGGTTAAAGAAAGCAGCCAGCTTGATCGCCGAAAATCAGTTTTCTCTATATGAAATCGGCAATATGGTAGGCTACCGGTCTCAAAGTGTTTTTACTAAAAGCTTTCAACGCTATTTTAAATTGTCCCCACGAGACTACTTCAATTCCTTAAACAAAGAAGACCAATAACAGATTTGATAAATCAATGCCACTGGTCTTCAACTAAACTTACAAACGTATTATTTCTCTAAAAGTGCATTCACACACCAAAGATATGGTGCCTGTCCATGGTAGTCTCCCACACTTCGCGGACGATCGTAATAGTATTGCCTGTCATTCTTTTTATTTGTACCTACACAAACGTCGGAAACTGCGCCTTTATCGTTGACATAACCAACCATTGCCATCCAGGCTTTCCGTGCCGATGGCGCATATTCTTTTCTATCCAGCCATCCGTTTTTAACACCAATAATAAAAGCGTAAGTGAACATCGCTGATCCTGAGGTTTCAGACCAACACGCCGGATCATCGATAAGTTGATTCCACATTCCATTTGGAGACTGGAAATCCTTGAGACTTTTCATCATCTTTAAATAACCATCCATAATGCGCGGACGATCCTGATGGTTTTTTGGCAAGTAACGCAACAGTTCAGTTACCCCAGCCGCCATCCAGCCATTTCCTCTTCCCCAGAAAAAAGGCACATCAGGAGCATGATAAAATAAACCATTAGGCTTCTGAAGTTCGTCTAAATAAAGAACCATTTCCTTTGCCGCCCTGTCAATATATTTTTGGTCGCCGGTTGCTTTGTAAGCCTGCGTTTGCACAATAGTGATCATATACATGTCATCAATCCATAAGCGTGTTTGCCAGGTATATCCCTTCTCTGCCCATTGCTTTTCGTTAGGCTTTGCATCATTCGGCACCTCCCATTGGGTATTGGCATACGGCAGGCCCAGGTCTAAATATCGCTGCGCTCTTGTAACCTGGTAAAACTCGATTGGAAGACTTCCGAACATATTAAGATCGACGTGATTTTTGATGGGTAAATACTTGCTCTCTGTGGTGAACAAGGGTTCAAACTTATTTTGTAAAAGTTTTACCAATTTCGCGTCCTTCTGTAAAGAAGCATATTTGAGTGCACCCATCCAGTAGAATGTTTCAGGGTAACTGATCCACTTCCCTGCATGCAAGGCATGTTTAGCATCTACAAAACGATAGGCAATAAGTTTACCAACCTCTTTAGGGGAATAACCTTTGGGAAAGTTTTTTAGCAGCTTGCCTTGAGCAAAAACACTTTGATAAGAAATACATAATAAAATTACGAGAAGTCTAACGTACATAGCAGTAGGTTTAATAGGTGATTAATTTATATTTGGTTTAGCTTGATTGATAAGTCTTTGCAAATTGTGACATGGAATCAATTTTACTTAGACAAAGAAAGTATCTTAAATACACTCAAACTGTTCAATATTTTAACCATTTGTCTCAAAATATCTGAAGTACGGATATTAAACAAGATTGTTCCATCCGGTAAATCTTTACGTGAGTGTTTGTTTCTACATCAAATACTCAGTAAACCAACACGAGCGAATACATATGATATTTTGGAAAGAATTTGGCTTGGTGTGCTAATAGAATATGCTAAAGATCGTGCTGCTTGTATCAAACGCAATTAACTCGGTAGTCTTGTCAATACACAAAAACCCTGGTAGAGCACTCGATATATTGCATGTGCAGATTTTCGTTACCGCATTCAATCTGTCATATTTTGAGACGATAAGACAAAAATTTGACAAGATCCGTTCCGATAATTTCACGTCTTTTGATTTAACCAAATAATCTAATACCCTTAAAAATCGACCTATGATAAACCTTATAGCGTTAAATAAAAAATGCTCTTGCTCCCTGACTCCTTTTAAATGCATTATTCAGCACCAATCTCTGCAAACTAGTTTTGTTCAGCATATGCTTTATCACTGGTTTGAAATGTCATTTAATCTAACTCGTGTCTTGTTCTATCCAAGACAAAATTAATTTTTATTTAACTCAATCTGGGGTCAACAGTAAAACCCCCTATCATCAAAATTTACTTTACCAAACTGGCAGAAACAGTATTAAATTTTATTACTGATGATGTTAGCATTTAAAAAGATCAATAACACAAGACACTGGTTTAAGTAAATAGATCATGTCATAAACAAGCACAACAATACACCATGAAAGATTACATCATTTTACTTCTCTTAATTCTTGGCTTCGGTAATTCCGAAGCCCAAAAAAAAGATAATACGGCATGGGTTTCATTATTTAACGGTAAGAACCTTATTGGATGGAGAAACTTAAACGGAAAAGCAGATTATAAAGTGGTTGGCGGAGAAATTGTTGGAACCAGCAAATCTGGCGAACCAAATTCTTTTTTAGCAACAACGAAACAATACGGGGATTTTATTTTAGAATTGGAGCTTTTTATAGATCCACTAATGAATTCAGGCATACAATTTAGAAGCAAACAGAAAGGAAAATCAGCAAATGGCCAGGTATATGGCTATCAGATGGAAGTCGATCCTTCCAGCAGGGCCTGGAGTGGAGGTATATATGATGAAGGCCGTAGAGGTTGGCTATATACCCTCGAACAAAACCTTGAAGCAAGAAAAGCTTTTAGAAATGGCAGCTGGAATAAATACCGGATCGAAGCTATCGGCAACACCATAAGAACCTGGGTAAACGGTGTCCCTACCGCAAATTTGATAGATCAACTTACACCTAAAGGCTTCATCGCGCTTCAAATTCATTCAATGGGAACAAATAATCAACCTGGAAAGCAAATAAAATGGCGGAATATCAGAATTCAAACCGAAAACCTGAAACCAACTCACTCAGATCAAATTAGCGTGGTCAATCTAATTCCAAACAACCTGTCTCTTCAAGAAAAACAAAATGGTTTCTCTTTGCTTTTCGATGGAAAAAGCATGGATCAATGGCGAGGAGCTTATAAAAGTGTGTTTCCCAGCAAAGGCTGGATGGTTAAAGATGGCGTGTTATCTGTAGAAAAAACAAATGGTGCCGAGTCGACTAACGGTGGAGACATCGTCACTAAAAAACAGTACGGCTCATTCGAAATGAAATTCGATTTTAAACTCACTGAGACAGCAAATAGTGGCGTAAAATATTTTGTTACCGAATCTGAAGGTAACAAAGGTTCTGCCATTGGCTTGGAATATCAAATTCTAGACGATCTGAGACATCCAGATGCAAAACTCGGACGGGGAGGAAACAGAACTTTAGGTTCGCTTTATGATTTAATGACATCTGAAAAAATTCCAGCCTCCCAAAAGAAAATCGGTGAATGGAATCAGGGTATCATTAAAGTTTATCCCGACAACAACGTGGAATATTGGCTAAACGGCTATAAAATCCTCGCATATACTCGGGGTTCGAAAGAATTTTTAGACTTAGTAGCCATAAGTAAATATAAAAATTGGCAAAATTTCGGCATGGCACCCAAAGGCCATATCCTGCTACAAGATCATGGAGATAATGTTTCCTTTCGTAGTTTAAAAATCAGAGAACTCAACTAAAACTATATGGATCATTCTAGAAGAAATTTTATTAAAACCTCTGCCATTGCTGCTGCAGGAACTTACGTAGGCACTTTGGGTTTTAGCGCAAAAAGCTATGCCAATATTATAGGCGCTAATGATCGTGTCCGTGTAGGTATAGTTGGCTATTCCGATCGATTTAAATCTGCATTATTGCCTAGTTTTATGAAAAGTCAAAAGGATCTTAACTTTGATATCGTAGGGCTTTCTGACATTTGGAACTACCGCCGTAATCTAGGTTTGGATTACGTTAAAAGCATTATCGGACATGATTTAAAATCATGCAGAAATAATGATGAACTCTATGCCATGAAGGACCTTGATGCGGTGATAGTAAGTACTGCAGATTTTCAACATGCGCTACATACCATTGAAGCGGTGAAGGCTGGCTGTGATGTATATTGTGAAAAGCCCTTTGCCGAAACAATGTCTGATAATCGGGCGGCACTAAAAGCTGTTAAAGCATCTAAACAAATTGTGCAGATTGGATCTCAAAGGCGTAGTGGTAATAATTATGTTGCAGCGGCTGATTTTATCCAAAAAGGAAAGTTTGGAGACATCACGATGGTTGAACTGAGTTGGAATGTTAACCAACCTGGCAGATGGAGAAGACCGGATTTGGTGGCTCAAATAAGGGAACAAGATACCGATTGGAAGCGATTTTTGATGAACCGACCATTTGAATCGTGGGATCCCAGAAAATATTTGGAATACCGTTTGTTTTGGCCATATTCTTCCGGAATGCCAGGACAATGGATGAGTCATCAAATCGATACAGTGCATTGGTTTACGGGATTAAACCATCCACGTAGTGTAGTGGCAAATGGTGGAATTTATCAATGGAAGGATGGTCGAAGTAATTGGGACACCACCACTGCAGTATTCGACTATGGTCCTCAGAATGAAGCGCAAAAAGGTTTTCAGGTTGTATTTACTTCAAGAATGCACAATGGTGATGAAAATCCGGCAGAAGTTTATTATTCCAACGGTGGTGAGTTAAATCTCATTACAAATACGGTTTCGTCAAAGGGTGGTTTATCAAAGCGAGCTGCAGCTGCTATGGGCATGAAAGAAAACCTATTACCTATTCTAAAGTTGGCAGAATTGGTAAAGGTAGATGCCGCTGCAAATGCAGGTGCGGATGATCTGGTGAGCAATCACATGCGGAACTGGATGGAATGTATTAGAAGCAGAAAACAAACCAATGCTCCAGTTGAAGCAGGTTATTACCATTCAATCGCAAATATTATGACCAATGCGGCAGCTAGAACAGGCTACAAGGCGACATTTGATGAAGGTACTCAGGAAGT
Organism: Pedobacter agri PB92; assembly: GCF_000258495.1. Classification (GTDB taxonomy): domain Bacteria; phylum Bacteroidota; class Bacteroidia; order Sphingobacteriales; family Sphingobacteriaceae; genus Pedobacter; species Pedobacter agri. Next base: position 20,229 of record NZ_AJLG01000005.1, on the reverse strand, counting down.
CATGGTAAACGGAAAAGTTTTTGAATACTAAAAAATAAGTTCAGCAAAGGAAAGACAACTATTCTTTTCCATCAGTTCTGTCTTAGCAAAACCAAAAATCACAGCAGACTTTAGTAAAAGTACGAGAAAACAAATGTAATGTAAACAACTCTATCTGATCACAAAACATCGAAGGATTCATGTTTACCCTAAAAAAAAAGGGTTTACTGCTTTTAAACAGAAACCCTTTGGAATACGTTATGAAAATTACATCTTACTCATGGTGTCTTTCATTGTCGTATCAGTCATCATGGTATCCTTGGACATCGTATCCTGCATCATGGTATCAGTCGATGTAGAATCCATGGTGGTTGAGTCAGCACCATCGGCTTTCTTTTCTGAACAAGAAACTATTGACAAAGATAATGCGAAGGCCAAGAAGCCTAATTTGAATAAATTTTTCATGTGGTTTTGTTTTGAGGTTAACATTGCTTGCCTTTTATACCGAGAAATTTATTAAGGTAACCCACTAAAAGATAGTAATTTAGTTAATATTCCCGCAGGTGGTAAGAAATATTAAAATCATTACCTCTGCCTATGAGCGAACAATCCACTGAGTTACAACACTGGAATTAATCCTGCAAAAAATAAAGGTGTTAAAACTAGTTTAACAGCTTTCAGATCATTCTTACATGACACACTTACGTCAGGATTTTTTTTTAGGCACCTTGGCGCCCTCCTTTTTGGCCTCTGAAAGTCCAATCGCGATTGCCTGTTTTTTGGAGGTAACTTTTTTACCACTTCCGGATTTAAGCTCTCCTTCTTTCATTTCATGCATCGTTTCTTCTACTTTGTCAGATGCTTTTTTTGAATACTTAGCCATAACGATATTGTTAGCAGTGTTTAAATTATAATACGTCCTTTAGTCATCAGAATCGTTGCACCCGCTAGGTAACTTAGTTAATCAGGGCCGAACAATATAAGCCGGCGCAATTTCTACGCCTGACCAAACCCACCAATATAGGTATCCTTTCCGAATCCGGAGCCATCAAAACACCTAATTCGCTGGTTTATAACAAACGCTTTCTAAAGCAACATGGTTTTGCCAAAATTAAAAACCTCGATTATGATTAAGAAGAATTACAATGTAAATCAAGGCGAAAAAAAACAGCAAAGTTTTGGGTTCTAAAATTAAGAGGTGATCCGTCAAAGGATAGTTAAAGTCAGATGACTTCGGTAAACAGTTTCTAATGAGTTATTCCGAATCCTTCAAAAAGAACTATTTCCTGATAAACACGCGCATACTTCGGAAACGAAAGGCGCTTTGTCGATAAAATAATGTTTGTTCTTAGCTGATGATGCCCGTTAAGATTAGAGTTTGTTGCAATTATCTAATGATGAGTATGGTTCCAGCCCCTTTTTCTAACCTGTAATAATAATGGCGTTCATGGCGTACCTCAACAATATCTATCTGAAGGACTTTACCTTTTAAGCCGCTATCACTTTTTATATAAGTGCCCAGCGTAACATTAGCCAGATCGCTCAAAGTCGACTGGCGGCCGATACGCACAAATTTGATTTTAGATTTTGACTGGCCTTTGGATAATCTTGTAGGTTGACTTTCTGACTCCAGACCGAATGTATGTTCGCTTTTCATCATAGTTTCGTTATAAAGATATACGAAGTGCAACTAACTTGAGATTTAATTGCGAAAAAATACGCGAGAGATACGGATGCGGAAACCAAACAAAAGCAGAACCAGAAGGGGTCGACCGTGACTTACTTCCTGATGAAAATGCTCGGTGACCATTAAATGAGGAGATATAAAATGAAGTTGCACCCTATTCACTTGCTGATTTTTTTTCGATCCTTATCTTGATGAATTGGTATTACAATTTTGTGGATTGGCATAGCTATAATAGTTTGCTTTTCCTTTTAGCAAAGATTTCAAGAGATAATTAAATTGAAAGCCAGTTTGTCTTCTTAATGCATTTAGCTAGTTGAGGTCTTTCAAAAGCAAGCGAATTTTTTCGTGATACAAAAGGGCTATTTATTACATTGAACAAACTAATATTTTTGTAATGCGATCTATAAATAATACCATTTATTAACTTATGCCCGGATGGGATAGGGTGACTTTAACTGCAAGGGCGATACATACCCTTGCGTTTGTTGAATTATAAAGCCTTACACTCAATTCGTAAGGCTTTTTATGACACAAAAGGGCTATATAGTATACAGGCTGCAACAATTAATTTTGATTACTTAATCTTTCCGGGACGATAGATTGATAAAGCGCTCTGCAGGTAGAAGGCAGAGCGCTTGACAAATTAGAAAAAATATTAAGCGCCCTGCTAACGTGGGGCTTTTTTATGCGCAGAACTTTTCCTTAGATTACTTAAAATATTAGTAACATTTGCTTTATGAATAGTAAAGCAGCAACCGAAAAGAAAGAAATCAAAATTGGTCCAGACTTGATCACCATCGAACCCCTTAAAGGCGATAAAACCGTTTTAGAATTTGGATTAACAATGCTTTAAAGGTTACGTAAAAGAAGGGGGAAGAATACTCCCTGACTGGAGAAAGAAAAATACCCACCTTGATTTATGCTAGAATTATCGCTTGCATCAAAAGCGGCTTATGTACTTAATACCAATATCTTTTATTAGTGCATTTCCGGATGGTGATAAAGTAATAAGTATTGCCTCACCTATTAATAGTGGAGGTAGAACGTAGCATCTAACGGTTGATAATTTGTGTTGGGATTTAATTGGTTATTATACCACTGGGCGGTAAGTCCGTCTGCAAGGTGTCAATCCAGAATACTCCACTGGTATTGAACTTGAGATTATCTCAGTATGGGAAAGAATAGTTTGAAGAGTATAACATACATTTCAGTAACAACAAATTACTCCTTTTTCATCCCATTGACGTTAATACGCTAAAGTTTTTGGAATTAGTGAATGGCTACCTAACCTAAATTGAATTATCTTCACTAATTTCTGATACATCAAATCAACAAAAAACAAAAAGTGGAATATATAACGATCAGTATTCGTGAATTCAAATGCGTTCTGATCAAATCAAAATTAACAAAGCAATATTCATTTGGAAGAATTCCAAATTTACTCAAGACAATTGGACGCTATTAAGTTGTGAGCCCAATTATCAGTATTCCTTTAGTTTACTTTCGATAAGCATTCAGAAGGCATTATTTAAAAGCTATCCTTTAAATGTTCGCATTAGTTGACTAACATTGCCAGCGAAACCCTTGATCCATTTTTGTCAAGTACTGGAATGACATTAACAGCCTTTAACGCATTATCAACAAAGCCAACGGAAAACCTGACGACATCAAGTACTTTGAGCCTCACTTCAGGATGCTCGTTGTAAAACCTGATTTTGTGTTTATTGGCATCTTTAATGACGCCACACCTGATCACACTATTATAGGAAACTATGACTCCGGTCCTCATGAGAAGTTTACTTAGTGATATATTAATTAAAGGGTCCAGATAAAGATAACATAAAAACAAATTATTTAAAAATTTCATGCTGAAGGGGTATCCCCCATCGACAGATTTCTTAACGCTAGAAAACTCACGCAGCGAAAACAAGTAAAGATGGGATTATAATATCCCATCATCTGCAAATGAATAGTAGCCATTATCCTTGGTTAAGATGATATGGTCAAACACCTCGATATCTAGCAATTTTGCACCGTCTTTGATTTTTTTTGTAATATTTATATCAGACTGGCTTGGTATCAAATTACCAGAGGGATGGTTATGAGCCAAAATAATTCCTCTGGCATTCGCCAATAGCGCTGTGGAGAAAATAAGTTTACTGTCAATTGAAACAGTAGACATTCCACCAGATGCAATACTTGATATACCTAATATCCGAAGATTAGTGCTCAATAAAATAATCTTAAATTCTTCTCGTAACGCTATCTGGTTTAAATTCCAGTGCTCTCGCAATATTGCATACAAATCCTCGCTGGAATCTGCTTTAGGACAATCTGATATTATGAAATCTGGATGGTAGGTGATTTCGATTTCACAAATTGTTGAGAGTTGTTTTTGATGCACATGATAGTTTTCCATAATTCTATTTTTTTATGCACCGTTTAATGAAGGCTGGCAATTTGTCAATGGCGGTTTTTCAACCGTTTATAAACCATTGACAAATTATAGGCTGCCTTTATAGGTTTGCATACAAAAAAATAGAATGGAAAACTTAAGCATCATATCTCACTTTGAATTTTGGCAATCCACTTGATTCAAGTATAGGAAATTTGTAGCGACATTTTTGATTAAATTTATGATAGCATTTTACTTTAAATAGATTATTAAATACGAGTTACAATTTCACATGTTTATTGATAGCGACTCTACAATTGCACTTTACAATCAGGAATAACTTATATAGTGTAAGTCAGTCCCTTTATAAGCCGTAGTTAAAGCATTATCGTTGAATACCGCTTTAGTTCTGCTTCATCAGTTAGATCGAGTCTAAGCGGGGTGATTGAAACGTAATCATGTTCTACCGCCCAGCGATCACTGCCTTCGTCTGCTGGTTCTAATGGGCTTACCGTTATCCAGAAATGTTTTCTTCCCATCGGGTCTGTACCAGGCACTACATTTCCATCGTACAACCGGACTGATTGACGTGTCCATTTAATTTCTTTTGGGAATGGTGGGAAATTAACGTTGAACAAAGACAAATCTTCTACAGGCAAAAGCATTTTAAGTGTAGTTTTAACAAATGGTTCGAGTGCGGCAAAATCTGGCTCAGTCTGTCCTACAGGAGTACTTAAAGCAATACCCTTTACTCCTAGCAAAACAGCCTGCTTTGCCGCAGCAAGAGTACCTGAGTGCCACATCGAATTACCCAAATTAGGCCCCATGTTGATCCCCGATAAGACAACATCAGTATCCGGATACATATGAATGCCAAGTGCTACACAATCTGCAGGCGTTCCATTAACCCTAAAAGCTTCGACACCATCAAAAACGATTGGCGACTTTTTATATGAAAGTGGCCTGGAATGGGTTATTGCATGCCCCATTGACGATTGTTCTACATCAGGCGCTACAATTCGTACCTTTCCAAAAGCACTAGCCATTAGAGCCAAGGCCGCAATGCCCGGGCTATAGATTCCATCGTCGTTGGTGATCAGTATATTCATAATATTTTATTTTACCTACCCTAAAAACCATCTAGTTAAACCATTGTTTTGTTGAATATGAACAAGACACCTCAACAGGTAAGGTTAATCCATAATCCGAATGCTGGTCAAAAAGGCTTCAGTAAAACTACCCTTGGTAAACTGATTAAAAAACAAGGCTTTAGTGTTGATTATGCCTCATCGGAAAAAAAATCTTTAAAAGATATAAGGCCCGACACTTCATTCATCGCCATTGCCGGTGGCGACGGAACTATACGGAAGACAATTATCAGATTATTAAACAAAAAATTGCGCCTCAAACGCCCCATTGCTTTGCTCCCAATGGGAACAGCCAATAATATCGCTACATCGCTAGGCATCTCACAAAATGTTACTCAAAATGTATCCAGCTGGAAGCACTTTAACATCCGGAAATTTGACATCGGTCAAATCAGCTCGGTTGCTGGAACCTCATTTTTTTTGGAGTCCTTTGGCTTTGGCATATTCCCGAAACTAATGAAACAGATGGAAGATTATCAGCGGCCGGAAAATGCTTCTACGGAAGAAGAGTTAACCTATGCCCTTGATTTATTACAACAAATTGCAACACAATATAAAGCCAAAAAATGTACGTTGGAAATAGAAGGGAAATTAATAGAGGACAGTTTTTTGTTGATTGAAGTGATGAATATTTCAAGGCTAGGCCCCAATCTTAAACTGGCAGTGGATGCCGATCCAGGTGATGGCTTTTTTGATGTCGTGATGGTACGTGAAAATCAGCGGCAGAGCCTTTGCACCTTTATAGAGAACACCATTAATGGGAAAACGAGTCAATTTCCAATTAAACCTATCCGAACCAAATCCTTGAAAGTTAAGTGGAATGGCCAGGATTGCCATACGGATGACCAGCAGATAAGTTTTTTAAAAAACAAGAAACTATCGATAAACCTAATGCACAGTTTAATCGAGGTGATTGTTGGAGAGGATAAGCTAGTCTAAAACAACTATAGAGGAATAAATAGAGGACATCAAATGCATTGATAGGGATGATACTCGCTTTTTCCCATGTTATTTTAAGATAATTGTCGAAGATTTTCCCGTCGCAAATCAACCTTTAAATCTAAATAACGAAAATCAATTTGAGCACCTCTTTAAAAAAAAGTGTGTATTTCAAGACTCTTAAGCTATAAAGCACAATGCCAAAATAACATATTTTACACGTACATTTTGGAATCCATTCAATTGAGCTAAGTTGTTACATCATAAATGCGTTTGGAAACGCTAAGCAGAATCCAAAGTGTTAACGCAAACGGAAAGAAGATTAAAGCCTTTTCATCGTGAGATTTTTTTCGTCAGAAAGGGAAATTGTAAATTCAGTTCTTCGATTGATACCTCAGCATTAACTGAAAGCTCACAAAACAATGCCAAAGAGTTGCTGTAACATTCCAGCCACCTTTCCTTCGGGATTAATCGGATGAACTCTGGAGGCTTTTACCTTTCGATAGGTAATTGATACCCTTCTTTCCCGGTGGTGGATAATACCATTTAGGACATCTTTCTTCCTTGGAGGTATGCCATGACTCCATTTTCTTCTCGCATCGTCCTGCATCACATATATAGACCGCCTCGGTATCTGAACATCTATCGTTTCCAGGTTTGCACCTTTTATAAATCTCATCACACAGCCGCTTCCCAGATTCACACCGCATATCTGATTTTCATAATAGTTGCGATCCTTATGCGGCCTGATCCCTTCACCAGGCATATATTCATTAATGATAACCTGGTCAGGCGCATCATCTAGAATCCCCTCTCTAACAATATTATCTGACAATAGTCGGATTTGATCCGGAAGTGGTACCGGGAACGGTACCAGATCATAAGGGCTTTCCAACTCGTTTCTGTAACCGTAGTATTGCAGCCTTCGGGCATAATCAACCATCCAAACTTTGCTATCTATCTCATCAAGAAGATCTTTCTCTTTTCTTTCATTTATAAAATCCGGAAATAGGAATAATCCTGGCACTGCTGTTTCCATAGTTTAATAATGTCCAAAATGCGGAAACTGTTTTAATTGACGGTATATTTATATCAAGTGATTTCCACCAGCTACAGTAGAGCTGTTGAAGCATAATATCATGGCACATTAGAAGGTTTTAAAAAATTAAATTCTAGACTATTAATTTATGTCCTCTCTAGGTATCCCCTTTAAGATTATACTAGTTTCACGCTTGGCAAAATCGATAAATACCAATTCCAAATCAGAATATAATTGTATCCCTGCAGCAGTTAGTGACTGATAACCGAACGCATTCATAGCATTTTCATCCTTAAAGGAAATCTCGTATGGTAGATTGATGGCAATAATATTTGGAATACCAACTTTAAGCGTAATATTGAAATTTTTAAATATCTCTTCCAATCTTCGCGCTACCAGTGCAAGTTCAGCGGGCGTCATGCAAGCCATAATTCACCTTTTAACGATATATCTAAAAAACATAAAATTACTCATTCTCCCTTCCTCACGCACCACGTGGTCATGCTTCGCAAATTCTGCACGTTAGTAGTTTTTATAGGCTCATGCAATATTCCGCCAAGCTTTTTGGTTAAACGGATAAGCATTTCCTGATTGACCAAAAAGCGTTCTGACTCATCAGGCAGTATGTATCTTCCGTTTCCGATAAACCGCACGGAAGATTCAATTCCAATATCTGACGCCAGTCTGCAAAACAGATAGCCACCTGGTTTCAGCACACGCCACATCTCACACAACATCCCCTCAAAATGCCCGAGACTTTGGGCAAAATGTAGAACCGCGCTGCTGATCACCAGGTCAAATTTTTCATTTTCAAACGGCATATCTTCTACCGAAGCGATATGAAAATTTTCAGCTGCCTTTAAATTTAAAGTTTCTTTAACAAGACTTTTTATTTGATTAATGGATTCAGGATAATGATCAACTCCATGAACATCATACGCATTGTTCAGAAAGTAAATCAGATTTCGTCCGGTTCCGCAACCCGCATCTAAGACGGTGCGACAATTTTGATAGGTGCCTTTAAGCAGTTGATCAAAAAGATAAATATCAATATTTCCAAAAGTTTCCTGTATATCTTGTATTCCGTTCATGTGTACTGGCAAAGATAAAAAATGATATTAATCGAATACCATCAGTTTGCAAAGAGGCGGAACAAAAAAAGGCTATCTCACGACCGCCTTTAAATTGTTTTTTGAAGTTAAACTATTTACTCATAAGTAAAATGTAGACGAATAACAACGTACTCTTCCCTTTGTTTTAATTGGTGGCATTTTTCATCCATCATTTTAGTTGAATAACGTCAGATCGGGTCCTGAGGGCTTATTATTATCCTCGTCCTTATTTCTGGCATTGTTGATTTTTTTATCGACCTGCCAACCTTTCAGCAAATTATTATCCGCAGGATGCAAGACTTTTAATCTTTCCTGAACTGGAAGTTCCCTATCAAGCCAGATGGCGCTTTCGCCCTGAGTGAGCATGCAGGGCATGCGGTCGTGAATCCGGGACATAAATTCATTGGCGGGCTGCATGATCATAGTACAGGAGGGAATGACAATGCCGGTCTTTGGATCCTTCCAGCTGTCCCAATAACCAGCAATCAGCATCAGTGCTTTATCCTGGCGCTCAAAAAAGTAAGGCTGTTTTTGAGCACTACTCCTGTCCCACTCATAAAAACCTTCCACAACAAACACGCAGTGACGCCTGCCGACCAGGTGTTTATAAGTGGGCAAAGACTGCATAGTTTCAATGCGGCAATAGGTGGTATTAAACTTTGGAATTTCGCTGGAATATGATGGGATCAGCCCCCACTTGATATAATGAAGTTTACCCGGACGGGCATCCAGAATGACAGGCATATCGGTACCCGGAGGACGATTGGTATCTTTTGGTTTTGCTTCCCCGCCTAAGATGAGGCCTGCTTTTGCTGCCATGGCTTTGCTCTCGCCGATCAGTGTTCTTCCGCACATCGCTATATCTCCTTTACTTTTTTGTTTTATGTGTTTGTGGATTCTTAGTTGAGGCCGTTTATTATTTTGATGTTGACGTTTAATTTAAATTACTTTTATGATATCACTCCAGCGTGTGGTATAACCCTTGGAGAGGTATTCATGCTTAAGTCTCCATTTTTTCTCAAATCCTTCAGTCGCCATTCTAAGGGTTCCCCTGCCATAGGCAAGATTGAGCTTATCTAGGACTGCAGAAACCGTATCTTTTTTGCCACCATCGTGGTCTGAAAAGATGTTAAGCTGAAGTTCACTTTCCGGGATGAGCCCCGTTGCGATCACCCCGGCTTTTCGATACTTGATGCCATACTTAAAAAGTTTCTGCGCTACCTTGACCGCGATGCTCACAAGGTCAGTAGTACTGTTACTGGCGATTAGTAATTTGTGGGTATGGCTGGGAAAATGCTGTGGATGGTCTTCGCGGTTTTTATTGGTATATAAGAACACCTGTAGGTACATGCAACGGAGCCCCTGCGCCCGCAGCTTTTCAGCCAGTCTGCTCGCGTAAAGCGTCAATGCTTCTGAAAGTATTTCGGGGCTTTCGATGTAGTTGCGAAACGAACGGCTGACCGTGATCCCTTTGGTTGCCTCACGAATTTCATCCAGCGGGATAGCTGGCCTGCCCCACAGCTCATTGTACATGCGTTGGCCCATAATAGTCATATTTTGTTTAAACCACATTTCAGGCATTTCTCTCAACTGTGCGACCGTTTCTATTTTCAGTGCCTCAAATTTTTTATAGTATTGTCTGCCCACTCCCCACAAATCATGTACAGGAAAGTCTTTAACGGCAGAGGCAATTTTCTCATCAGTATCCAATACCAACACGCCATTGTATTTTTTAGCGAGCTTATTCGCAAGTTTAGCCAAGGTCTTGGTCGGTGCCACACCAATGGATACGGGAATGCCGGTATTCTGCACTACCGCTGTTCTGATTTTTGGGACATAGGAATTCAAGTTGTTGATGCCCCCCAGCCAGCCGAAAGCTTCATCAATGCTATAAACATCAAGTCTGGGGAACCACCGTCCAAGCTGGTGCATCACGCGTTCACTCATATCACCATAAAGTACATAGTTGCTGGAAAAGACATTGATCTGGAATTTTTTAATCAAGTCTCTAACCAAAAATTCAGGATCCCCCATCCTGATGCCACAGGCTTTCGCCTCTTCACTTCTGGCAATAACACACCCATCATTGTTGCTTAACACCACAATAGGCTTACCTTGAAGCTCCGGACGAAACAGACGCTCGGCAGAGGCATAGAAGTTATTGCAGTCACAAAGCGCAAACATGGCGGTACTTCCCGGTTTTAAGTGATTTAGGCAATACGTTGCGGCAGATCGAAGTCACTACGCCCCAAACTTGCAAAGTATTTATTTCTGTCTGGAAGATGACATCGTTATCATTTTTCAGTACCGGAACCTTACTTGCGATCTGATAGATCCGGCAGGTAAAGTTTCCATTCACAAAGGCAATGACAATAGCGCCATGTTCAGGATTTAAGCTGCGATCAATAATCAGAATATCTCCGTCATGGATGCCGATCGACGACAAGGCATCCCCTTTCATTTGAAAATAAAAGGTGGAATGAGGATCTACGACCAGTGTAGAGGCGATATCAAGCCGCCCCTCCAGATAATCCGCAGCAGGTGACTGAAATCCCGAAATCTTTTGCTCTGCTCTATTTTCAAACGTCCTGATCATAAATGCCCTGCCTTAGTGCATTACAAATTTATACTAATATTTTTAGTATTACAAATTTTTATGATTCATTTTTTAGTACAATACAAGCTTATGAGTGAGTACCTTATATCCAAAGCGATATTTTCTGCAAACTTTATAGGTAGAATTCAGAAATCTAAGACCCTCATTTGTAGTGACACCCCCAGAACAATTTTTATAGCTTAAAACAGTATCTATGCATACGTAACAATAGTTTTATTGTATTTTGGGATCCCGAAAAATAAAGGGTAACTATCAAGGTTCAATTTGACAGTGGAAGCCATATATTCTAATATCGCAAAAAGATGTAAGACGGCACTTGCAGTCTCATTAAATGATTTTGTCAACAGATGATACCAATTGGTTTCTTGCTGAATTGAGTACCTGATTCCTAATCAGGCTTGCTAATGGGCGGGAATGTAGAGCTGCCAGCATCATTGAGAATTGTATTTTTGCTGGATTCTTAAATTGAAATATCTCGAAACAATTGCGTTGATACCAAGGCATTCTGCGAATTGAACCTTTGTCAACAAATGATTCTATGATTTTAAGTGAAAATTGAAGAATCTTATTCCAGAAAGTTTTTGGTTTTAAAAACCAACATTTGCTTTAGTATGTTTGCGACCGAAAAGCAAACCAAACCAACATAGCAGTGAATAAACCAAATCATTTTCTAAGCATCATCATTTTAGGGCTTATAGCTCTAACCCTTCACTCGTCTGCCCAATCCTTTGTAGACTCAACGTGTTACAAATATTTTGAGATCACCGCAAAACTTAAAAATGGCGATACCTTAAGCCGGTCGGCATGGAAAACATTTATCTCTGACAAGGCCATTAAAGACTATATGGCTGATCAGGGTGTAGATGATGAGTATTTTGAGTCCTATCGTAAGAATATGCAAATCGTGTATATGCCTCAAAATGCCGATCGGTTGAAGAAAAGACTTAATGATCCAAATTCCTATTGGCTTACCTATATGATTAATCAGTATAAAATTAACGAGGAGGATATGAAAGCATATCTAAAGACAATTGATGCAAACCCAAAGTCTTATTTTGAAACCTCTTATCAATATGCCTATTCGGCGCTCCCAAAAACTTCCCATAAAACGCTGCCCGATCTGAAAGTAGCTATTATTCCTATTCATAATGATGCGCATGCGCAGGAAGGTCTAATTATTTACACGCTGCTCTGTGCTTTCAAAAATGATCAGAATAAAATAGGCGCATTGGGCGGTCATGAACTTCATCATATGCTTCGCCCTCAACCCACATTCGATATAGAGCCACAGGATGAGAGCGCTGTTATGGCGATGTACAGGGTACTGAATGAGGGATCAGCTGATATGGTGGATAAAAAATATATGACTGATACCGCAACTAAGTTATTGCCTACCCAGAGATATTTCCAGGAATTTTTTGATGAGGGCAAAAAAATCCTTCCACGAATGGATTCTTTATTTCAGATGGGTGCAGGTAGCTGGAAAAGTTTACGCACCAGAGATTACTTTAAGGGGACACCGTTTTCAAGTGGTCATGTCCCAGGGACATACTTATCACATTATATTGAAAAAAATGGTCTTAAACGTAAGCTTTTAAAGTCACTCAATGATCCCTTCTCCTTTTTTTTAATTCTATGACCAGGCATCCAGACGAGACAAGGATAAGCCATTCCGTTTCTCAGCAGCAGCAATAAAAAATATCAAAAATCTGAAGGATAAGTATATCAGAAGGATATAGATTTTTCTTTATCCAGGGATTTCAAAAACTAAATTTGATCAGGCGACATATACAATATGCCATATCCTATGGAATCTCCTTTTTGAGGATCAATGTGAGCATCAGCACTATCATATTCCTTGAGTGATCGTGCTGATGAGCATTAAAAACACAAGTACTATTTTTTTGCACCGATATTATTTTGCACTATCCGCAGCCTTTACATATCAATTGTATAAATGCTGCGATTTTACAAAATAAGTCTTGCGGCCACCGATTCTGTCACTTAAGACTTCTTCCCCCTTTGCAGTTTCTTTGATCCCGGCCCCATGTATACGCATGAAATCACGAAGTTCCCCCTTAAGTTCATCTCCATTTTCTTTTTCAATATCCCTGATCGCATTCTCCAGCACGTGACGCAGACTCTTAAAAAGCTTTTTGGCTTCCTTTACAGGAATGGCCTTTGCTATTGAAAAAGGTGAGATTCCAGCGTGATATAAAATCTCGTCGGCATAGGAGTTACCAATCCCCCGCATTTGATGCTGATCCATCATCAGGGTTTTCAGGTTTGTTCTCTTTCTGGAAAGCAGATCCAGAAAATACGCTTCATCCATTTCCAGCGCATCAGGAACCTTTGTACTTGGAGGGTTGAGGGTTGGAGTAGCCTGTTTTTGAAGGTCCACCACAGCAAAACCTTCTCCACCCTTAAAATGAAATCCCAGTATCTGATATTTCGGGTTCACCTCGACATCTAGCGAAACCAATTCACCGCGAAGCATCAGATGTATACCCAGCACCTGGTTGGCAGAGAAATGTAGCTGAAGCGTTTTCCCCTCACGCGATACGTTTTCAAGCCGCTGTCCTTCCAAACATTGCTTAACTTCTTTACTACTTACATTTAGCTTTTCAGCAACAGTAACCTCTACCCTCTCCAAAGTCATACCCTTAAAACGCCTGTTGAGTATCTTTGCAAAAACAGAAAGATCTGGTAATTCAGCCATATTAAATGCTTAAATATTTTTTTACGTCCGGAATTTTATGGCCATGGAGTACAATGGCCGCCTTTAAATCTTGTACACTTATCTGGAATTTCCTTGCCCATTGATCGAGCTCATCTGGATCATCAGCATTTATTATTCCGGTAGTGGCACCAAAACTTTCCGCCTCAAGGGTATCTTCGTCACTTTCCAGGGCATTACGGTCCATTTCCTCCTTCCTGTGAACAGCCAATTTATCTGATCTGCCCGCTAGATTTCCAGGATTGCTCTTAGTAATTGAAATTTCCATAATCATTTTTTATAAGTTTAAACTTGATTGCTAATCTCACAACACACCGATTATGCAATTGGTTTTCGATACCGAAAGCCCTTGGCAGTAAGGGTATTAAAAGCGCTCATATCTGTGCGGCTTGGAAAAGCTCATAACCAATCATGACATGCGGAAATCGTACAGAAAGGTACTGGTAGCTACCGAAACGACTTCAGCACGCTTTAATGATGCAAATGGTTTTTTCAAAAAACCACAATCGTGTATCGGTTCGAAAACTAAAACTTTTGAAAATGACGGAACTATTATTGTTACTGATACGGCATGCCATTAATTTAGTAGTTGGATTAATTTATAAAATAAATCCTGTAAAAATTACTCACTTTTTAGTGCTAACACTTATCAGTATTTAAAAATATTTCAATGAAAGCAATAGGATTTAGACAATCGTTACCAATTAGCGAAGAGGAAAGCTTTATTTCCTTCGAAACAGAAAAACCTGAAGCCAAAGGCAGAAACCTGCTGGTTAAAATCCTCGCAATTAGCGTCAATCCGGTAGATTATAAAGTAAGGCAGAACAGCGCAAAAGATAAGGTACTTGAGCAAACCAAAATAATTGGCTGGGATGCAGTAGGTATTGTTGAAGACACCGGAAGCGAGGTCACTTTATTCAAAAAGGGAGACCACGTGTATTATGCGGGTGATATCACCAAAAGCGGCAGCAATGCAGAATATCAGCTGGTGGATGAGCGCATTGTGGGTAGAAAACCCAAGAACCTTTCCTGGGCAGAAGCCGCCGCCATGCCTTTAACCCTTCTTACGGTCTGGGAGCTTTTTTTTGACCGGATCCGGATCAATGAAAGTGACAGCGGCAAATCATTGCTTATCATCGGTGGCGCAGGAGGTGTGGGCTCTATTGCCATTCAAATCGCGAAGCAGGTAGCCGGATTAACCGTCATCGCTACTGCCTCCCGTGCCGAAAGTCAAGAATGGTGTAAGCAACAGGGCGCAGATTTTGTCGTGAATCATCAGAACCTTGTTGAGGAAGTTCAACAGGCCGGTTTTCAACAGGTAGATTTTATAGTTGACTTCGTGGACGTCAATATGTATTGGGATGCGATGGTTACCCTCATCAAGCCACAAGGTCAGATCGGATCGATCAGCGATCCGGTAGAAAGCGTAAACTTAAGGACGCTAAAAGGAAAAAGCGTCAGCTTTCACTGGGAACTGATGTTTACCAGATCAATGTTTCAGACAGAAGACATGATCCGTCAGCACCACATTCTGAACCAGGCGGCGACCCTTTTTGAAAATGGAACAATCACCCCCACAATCAATCAGTGCCTTTCTGGATTTAGCACCGAGAACCTGAAACGGGCCCATGGATTGCTGGAAAGTGGTAAGTCTATCGGTAAGATAGTCATAGAATATTAATGCATACAGCCGGATACTTTTTAAATTGACACTAACGTCATCCGGCAGCTATTCTGTTTGGAATCCAGATTTGCTTCCTTTAGCAGTTAAGCTGATTTGGATTCCAAGCTATACAAACAAGACGCTGGTGTAAAGCGAATATTTAGCTACTCACGCACCAAAACAATTTTCCCGATATGTTCGCTGGACTCCATCAGTTCATGCGCCTGGATGACATCCTCAAAACTAAAAGTTTTGTAAATAAGCGGTTTTAATTGACCAGTGTCCAATAATGGCCAAACCTGCTCCTCAATTTCTTTCGCTAGCTGTTTTTTGAAAGTATATTCCCTCCCCCTGAGTGTACTCCCGGTAATGGTTAGCCGCTTTTTCATCACTTCGCCAATACTGATTTCCGGAGAATTACCCTCCATCGCATTAATATAAACCAGGCGACCCTCCGGACGCATTATGGCAATATTTCGTGGTAAATAACTTCCCCCTATCATATCCAGAATTACATCGACACCTTCCGGAGCGAGTAACTTCTGAAAGTCCTGAGTTTTATAATTAATTGCAAGGTCTGCACCGAGTGAAATACAGGTTTTTGCTTTCTCAGCAGAACCTACCGTTACAAAAACCTTTGCCCCGAATGCTTTGGCCAGCTGGATAGCCGTAATGCCGATACCGCTGCTGCCGCCGTGAACTAAAAAATGTTCACCTTTAGTCAATGCGCCTCTTTGAAAAACATTTGACCACACCGTAAAGATGGCCTCAGGCAGGCTGGCCGCCTCGGCAAAGGATAAATGTGCGGGGATAGATAAACATTGTCCTTCCTCTACTACCACCTGTTCTGCATATCCCCCTCCGGCAAGCAATGCACATACTTTATCGCCTAACTTCCACTGACTTACGTTTTTTCCACTTTCAATGACCACACCAGCAATCTCAAGCCCGGGGATTTGTTCAGGAACACCGGCCGGCGGCGGATATTTCCCTTGTCGCTGCGCAATATCTGCACGGTTCAGGCCGGCGGCTTTAACCGCTATTCTCACCTGCTGATCTGAGGGAGAAGGATCCGGGTAATCTACCAACTTTAAGACACCTGGATTGCCGGGACGAGTGATTTGAACTGCTTTCATGATATGGTGTTTTTTAAGGTGAATTTAATTTTTATGATATAGGCAATTCGCATACCAATAAAACCAAAATAATAAATGCGCTAAACTTAAATCTTTTTACGCCAGGTAATGTTCTTCCATTACATCTTCACTTGAAAACATGGAACAATAAAAAAAAATTTAGCACTCATCACCGGTGCCACCAGTGGAATCGGATTGGAACTGGCTAAACTATTCGCCCAGGATCACTCCAATCTGATCCTTGTCGCACGCGACGAACAGAAACTCAATGCTACTGCTGAAATGCTGAAAGCCGAAGGCGTGGAAGTGGTGACCATCAGCACCGATTTGTTCATAGCCGGGAATGCCCAGGAGGTATACCACCAAGTCAGTGCATTAGCCCTGCACGTAGAAATACTGGTAAATGATGCCGGCCAGGGCGTGTATGGTAAATTCACAGACAACGAACTGGACCGGGAACTTGACATCATCCAGCTGAACATCTCTTCGCTGGTTACCCTAACCAAACTCTTTCTCAAAGATATGGTGAGCCGGGGATCAGGTAAGATACTCAATGTTGCCTCTGTAGCAGGAAAAGCCCCAGGGCCATATCAAGCGGTATATCACGGCACAAAAGCATTTGTACATTCTTTTAATGAGGCCATCCGCAACGAGTTGAAAGACACCGGAGTAAGCGTCACTTCACTTTTACCCGGAGCGACAGACACAGACTTCTTCAACAAAGCAGATATGCTGGAATCAAAAATCGTTCAGCAGGGAGAACTGGCAGATCCGGCAGTGGTCGCAAAAGACGGCTACGAGGCTTTGCTGGCAGGAAAAGATATGGTGGTTTCAGGCTTTAAAAATAAAGTGCAGGTGGCTTTGGGAAATCTTACGCCTGATAGCATGCAGGCTGCTCAAATGGAAAAAGTACAGGAACCGACAGATACCAAAAAGAAATCATAATGAGAATATAATAATCCTTGTAATCGCTATGGCAGAAAGAAGCAGTAAAAAAATGATTATCGTTCGCGGCGCAAGGGAGCACAACTTAAAAGATCTAAGCCTGGAAATCCCAAGGGATAAACTGGTGGTTTTTACCGGAATTTCCGGATCAGGCAAGTCCTCACTGGCATTCGGAACGTTATATGCCGAAGCGCAGCGACGTTATCTAGAGTCCGTTTCGCCTTATGCCCGACGGCTTTTTAACCAGATGAGTGTACCCGAAGTGGATTCTATCGAAGGGCTCCCGCCGGCAGTTGCGCTTCAGCAACAGCGTGGCGGTACCAGCACTCGATCCTCTGTAGGTAGTGTCACTACCCTTTCCAACCTGTTGCGCATGCTCTATTCCCGGGCGGGAGACTACCCCGATAATCAATCCATTATATATGCAGAAGGGTTTTCACCCAATACACCCCAGGGTGCATGCACAGTATGCCACGGATTGGGCAGTGTTTTCGAAATTAATGAGCAAACCATGGTTCCTAATCCTCGATTGAGCATTCGTGAAGGGGCCATTGCCTCCTGGCCCAAAGCATGGCAAGGACAAAACCAGCGGGATATTCTGGTTTCCATGGGGTATAACGTTGATGTTCCATGGAAAGAGTTATCCAAACATGATCGGGAGTGGATACTCTTCACTGAAGAGACGCCAACAGTTCCGGTATATCCTGGCTTTACGCCAAAGGAAACCGCAAAAGCGATCCAGAACAAAAAAACGCCGGATTATATGGGGACCTTCATCGGCGCCAAACCCTATATCCTTAAAACGTTTTCCTCGAGCCAGTCTGAACTGATGAAAAATAGGGTCAGACAGTACATGATTAGCACTACCTGCCCCCTCTGTGAGGGTAAACGTCTCAACAAAGCATCCCTTTCAGTAAAATTTGAGGGAAAAGACATTGCGGAGCTGTCCCGTCTGCCGCTTTCAGCCTTAGCAAGGATTTTTGACCATTATACAGGGCTATCAGCGAAAAATGAAAAACAAATTGTCACTCAGCGCATTTCCGCCGACATCAGCTCAAGGTTATCAGTGATGCTTGAACTTGGTTTAGGCTATCTTACCCTGGAACGCAGCACCCCGACACTTTCACCAGGGGAACTGCAGCGGTTAAGGCTCGCAACCCAGGTGCACTCGAATCTTTTTGGTGTAGTTTACGTTCTCGATGAGCCATCGGCGGGACTACATCCAGCCGACACGCGGGCATTGCTTAATGTCCTAGATAAATTGAAAAAAGCTGGAAACAGCATCTTTGTTGTTGAGCATGAGATCGAAGTGATCCGTCATGCAGACTGGATCATCGATGTAGGACCTGGAGCCGGCTCGGACGGTGGCCAGATTATCTATAACGGCGTACCTGAAGGATTACAAAGAGCGACTAAGTCCCTGACTGCTGATTTTCTTTTCGATAAAACACCACATATTCCAGTTGAACCAAGAAAACCTGTATCAAATCTTTGCCTGAGCGGTGTAACACGTCATAACATCAAAGGTGTGGATATTGACTTTCCATTGGGTGTGATGACCTGCGTCACCGGGATTTCCGGTTCCGGGAAAAGCAGCCTGGTCAGTCAGGTATTGGTAGAGCTTGTGGCCAGTAGCCTTGGACAGCAGGTCGAGATTGATACAGAGGTTACAAAAGATTTTCCGCTTGTCGAAATACCCCTCCCTGTAAAGGGAAAAATCACTTCCGGAATTGAAAAAATTTCCCGCCTGATTGTTGTTGACCAGAAACCCATTGGAAGGACGCCCAGATCTAATCTGGCAACCTACACCGGACTATTTGATCTGGTCCGAAAACGTTTCTCCAGTACTCCGCTCGCCAGAAAGAGAAAGTATGATGCCGGACGGTTTTCTTTCAATGTAGCCAAAGGCCGTTGTCCGCACTGCCAGGGCGAAGGCTATATTATGGTTGAGCTCCTCTTCCTGCCAAGCGTGTATACCCCCTGCCCAACCTGTGGGGGCACCAGATATAATTCCGATACCCTGGAAATAACCTATAAAAAGAAGAACATTGCCGAGGTATTGGAAATGACTGTGGATGAAGCCTGTGATTTTTTTTGATGATGACCCTGGTGTTCACCGCTCCCTTCGCTTGCTTGGGGATGTAGGTTTAGGCTATATCAAACTTGGACAATCTGCTACAGCTTTATCGGGCGGCGAGGCACAACGCATCAAACTGGCTACCGAACTTCAAAAAACCCAGAAGGGCTCCGCACTTTATATCCTCGATGAGCCGACAACCGGCCTGCACCCCTCAGATGTGGAAAAGTTACTCATCCAGCTAAACCATCTTGTTGATTCCGGAAACACAGTAATCGTTGTGGAGCACGACATGCAAGTGATTGCGCAAAGCGACTGGATCATCGATATTGGTCCGGGAGCAGGTGATCAGGGCGGGAATATCGTCTATTCCGGAGTCACCCACGGCCTCACCAGGATCAAGGAAAGCAAGACCGCTCCCTTTCTCAAACGTTATCTAACCTCATTTCAAAGCGCATAAAGTAGGTTTGGCTATCTCCTCAAACCAATGTCGTTTCAAATGGTTAAAAGAATATGGAAAAAATGAAAAGAAATGTAGTGATCACCGGTGCTTCGAGTGGTGCCGGCAGAGCCACCGCTCTGACATTCGCAAAAAATGGTGATGATTTGGTCATCGCCTCCCGACACTCAAAGGCGCTGGAAGAACTGGCTGATGAATGCAGGGCTTTCGGCGTGCTTGTAAAAGCTATACCGACCGACGTTTCCAATTACCACGAAGTAATCAATCTCGCAGGAATTGCCGCTGAAGGAAACCG